>JAFADT010000169.1 GCA_023424585.1 Pseudomonadota bacterium | reverse complement strand
GGGCGGGGTGGCGCGGCCCTTCGAGGAGTTGTTCTCGCTGCTGACGGCGGCGGACGTGGTGGTGTGCAGCACGGCGTCGCCGGTGCCCCTGTTCACCCGGGAGAACGTGGGCACGGTGGGCAAGGCCCGCAAGGGGCGTCCGCTGTTCATGGTGGACCTGGCGGTGCCGCGAGACATCGACCCGGCGGTGGGCACCCTGGACTGGGTGCACGCGTACGACGTGGACGACATCCAGAAGTTCGTCGCGGACAACGCCGCCGCGCGCGCGGAAGAGGCGCACAAGGCGGGCGGGCTGGTGGCGCAGGAGGTGGCGCGCTTCGCCCGGGAGCGCGCGCTGCGCGACGGCATGCCGGTGCTGGCGCGCCTGCGGCAGCGCGCGGAGGCCATCGCCCGCGCGGAGGTGGAGCGCACGCTGCTGGGGCTGGGCGACGGGCTCACCGACAAGCAGAAGAAGAGCATCGAGGCCATGGGACGCGCCATCGTGAACAAGCTGCTGCATGAGCCCACCGCGCGCCTGCGCGCCGTGGGGCCCCAGGGCGAGGGCAACCGGCTGGCGGGCGCCGCCGCGGAGCTGTTCGGCCTCACGGAGGCGGAGGCCGCCGCCATCGCGCCGGAAGAGGCCGCGGCCCCGGTGGACGCGCGCAACACGGTGGTGGCCACCGGGAGCCGGCGATGAGGACGGTGCGGATCGCGACGCGGGAGAGCCCGCTGGCGCTGTGGCAGGCGAATCACGTGGCCTCGCTGCTCATCCAGCACAGCCCCGGCCTGGAGGTCACCCTGGTGAAGATGACCACCGAGGGAGACCGCTTCCTCTCCGCGCCCCTGTCCGCGGTGGGCGGCAAGGGCCTGTTCGTGAAGGAGATCGAGCAGGCGCTGCTCGACGGCCGCGCGGACGTGGCGGTGCACAGCCTGAAGGACATGACGTCGGTGTTCCCGGAGGGGCTCGTCCTGGCGGCGGTGCCCACGCGCGAGGATCCGCGCGACGCGTTCTGCAGCCCGGAGGGGCACACGCTGGCCCTGCTGCCCGCGGGCGCGAAGGTGGGCACGTCGTCGCTGCGGCGCAGCTGCATCCTGCGCGCGCGCCGCCCGGACCTGGAGATCGTCTCCCTGCGCGGCAACGTGCAGACGCGGCTGCAGAAGACGCGCGAGCTGGGGCTCGCGGGCGCCATGCTCGCGGCGGCGGGGCTCAAGCGCCTGGGCCTGGACCACCACATCACCCAGGTGGTGCCGGTGGCGGAGAGCCTGCCGGCGGTGGGGCAGGGCGTGCTGGCCATCCAGTGCCGCGAGTCGGACGCGGACGTGCGCGCGCTGCTTCAGCCCCTGGAGGACCTCGCCACGCGCAACGCGGTGCGGGCCGAGCGCGCCTTCCTGGCGAAGCTGGAGGGCGGCTGCACCGTGCCGCTGGCCGGCCACGCCACGGTGGAGGACGGCCAGGTGTACCTGCGCGGCCTGGTGGGCCGGCCGGACGGCTCGCGGGTGGTGCGGGGCGAGGTGAAGGGCCCCGTACCGGAAGCGGAGCGGCTGGGCGAGGCGCTCGCGGAGGAGCTCCTGTCGCGCGGGGCCGGGGACATCCTGCGCGATTTCGGCCGCCGCGAAGGCGCGTCCCGCGCCTAGAGTGCCGCCCGTGGATCGGCGACTGGATGGCATCCGAGTCTTGGTGACGCGCCCCCGTGAGCGGGCCGAGGAGCTGTGCTTCCTCCTGGAGGACGAGGGCGCGGACGTCGTCAGCCTGCCGCTCCTGGAGCTGCACCCGCCGGAGGATCCACGCCCGCTCGCGTCCGCGGCCGAGCACGTGCAGCGCTACCACTGGGTGGTGTTCGCCAGCCCCTCCGCCGTGGAGGCCTTCGTGGACGCCCTGCGGCTCGCGGGCACGCTGGACCGGCTGTCCCGCGTGAAGCTGGCCGCCGTGGGGCCGCGCACCGCGAGGGCCGTGGAGGGCTACGGCCTGAAGGTGGAGGCCGAGCCCGACGAGGGCACCGGCGCGGCGCTCTTCACCGCGCTGCGGGACATGCTGGGGCCGGACGACGACGTGCTCCTGCCGGCGGCCGAGGAGGGGCGGCGGGAGCTGGAGGACGGCCTGCGCGACCTGGGCGTGCGCGTCACGCGCGTGACGGCCTACCGCAGCGCTCCGGCCGCCGTCGAACCGGAGGCGCTGGCCCGACTGGTCGGGGCGCCGCCCCAGGTGGTGCTCTTCGCCTCGCCGCGCACCGCGGAGGCCTTCGTGGAGGGCGTGGGCCGCGAGCCGCTGGCGTCCGCGAAGGTGGTGGCCATCGGCCCGACCACGGCGACGGCGCTGACACAGCTGGGCATCCCCGTGGCCGCCGTCGCGGAGCGCCCCACGCCCGAGGCGCTGGTGGATGCCACCGTTCGCGCCGTTCACGGATAGACTGTCCGCCCGGTGACGTCCGGGCGCCAGTCAGGCGCCCCCGTGCGGACGTGACGCGATGAGGTGCGGGTGATGATTCGTGGGTCGAAGCAGAGTGTCTTCTTCCTTGGACTGCTGGCGCTGGCCGCGACCGCGCACGCCCAGTCGCAGGAGGACTACCAGTTCCTGGATCACTGGGTGCTCAACAGCAGCCAGGACCCGTTCCCCTACTACCTGGACGCGCGCAACAACAGCCCGGCGGGCAATGACCTGTCCCTGGTGGAAGACGCGGTGAAGAAGGCCTTCCAGGCCTGGCAGGACGTGGACTGTGCCTGGCCCGCCTTCACGTACAAGGGCCGCTCCGCCATCGTCCCCATCCCGGACGTGAACGACCGCCTGGACGGCTTCAGCGTCGCCGCCATCTGGGTCACCGACCCCAACAGCACCGAATTCAAGGACGTGCTCAACGCTGGCGACAGCGTGGCGGCCGCGGTGCCGCTGCGCCACAGCGGCTATGTCTACCAGTGCGACATCTTCCTCAACGCCGTGAGTTACAAGTTCACCACGCTGTCCCCCACGCCGGCGGGCTTCGTCGACATCCAGACGGCGGTGATGCGCGAGGTGGGCCACTGCCTGGGCCTGGGCAGCACGTACTTCTACACGGACGCGGTGATGTACTTCTCGCTGGACCCGGGCATCCAGCGGCGCGCCCTGACGTCCTACGACAAGGGCGCGCTCTGCAAGCACTACCCCCAGACGGGCGCGGTGGGCTCGCCGTGTGACTCCACCGCGTGCGGCGCGGGCCTCACCTGCGTCACCACCTCCTCCACCACCAGCGGCGCGACCCTGAAGATCTGCACCAAGGCGTGCCCGTCCGGGACGCCGGGCTTCTGCCCCGCGCCGTATCAGTGCCTCGCGTCAACCCTCGTCTCCGGCTCGCAGTACGCGTGCCTGCCGGAGCCCTTCGGTACGGGCACCAAGGTGGGCAATCCCTGCACCAACGCCTCCACGTGCGGCGCGGCGGACTCTCGCTGCCTCACGGACGCGGACAGCACCACCGCCTTCCCGGCGTGGAAGGACGGCTACTGCACGGAGTCCTGCATCGCCACCGCGGACTGCCCCACCGGATCCACGTGCGCCACCGTGGGCTCCGTGGGCAAGCGCTGCCTGAAGGACTGCCGCCCGGGCAAGGGTGACTGTCGCGAGGGCTATACCTGCAACACGCTGCCCGACAACGGCGGCACCGTGTGCGTCGCGGACTGCGCCACCAACAGCGACTGCGGCAGCAACTACGCCTGCAGCTCCTGCGACCACACCTGCATCCAGCAGAAGACGGGCCCGCGCGTCGAGGGCGACCCGTGCCTCCAGGACTCGGAGTGCGGCACCAACCTGCAGTGCCTGAAGCTCAACGGGAACCCGCAGGGCGTCTGTTCGCAGCCCTGCTCGGTGTCCACCTGCACGTGCGCCGCCGGCAGCACCTGCCGCCCGGCGGGCACGGGCGAGGACCGCTTCTGCTTCAAGGACTGCGCCGCCGGCACCTGCGCCTCGCCGCTCCAGTGCGTGCCGTTCGCGGAAGGGTCCGCCTGCATCGCCGCCTGCCGCTCCAACCAGGACTGCCCCAACGGCCTGTACTGCGGCAACGGCGGTCAGTGCTACGACCCCTACGCGCAGACGGACGGCGGCACCTGCACGCTGTGCAGCGACGGCGGCACGCCGCCTCCTCCCCCGGTGGACGGCGGCACGGACGCCCCCAACCACAGCCCTGGCGGCTGCGGCTGCCAGAGCGCGCCCAGCTCTGCGGCATTCCTGGTGGGGCTCGGGGTGTTGTTCCTGGCCACCCGCAGAAAGAGGAACGTGTGACCCAGGCGGCCCCCCCCGGAAGCAGCGGCCCCTCGCGCGGCGCCACGGACTTCACCCTGGGCTTCCTCCTGGAAGCCCTGGTGTCCCAGCGCCTGCTGTCCCCGCAGCAGGCGCAGGAGGTGCTGGCGAGGGAGCCCAGCGCGCGCGCCCGCGTCCTCAAGGCGCAGGGCGGCACGGGCAAGGACGCGGCCCGCTATGACGTGTCGCCCGTGGAGCTGGTGGCGGCGTTCCAGATTCCCGCGCCGGGCGGGCGGGGCGTGCTGGACGAGGACCGCGTCACGGAGGCGGCCGCGCACGCCGCGGGGCTGCCCTACCGGAAGCTGGATCCGCTGAAGATGGACATGGCGCTGGCCACCCGCACGGTGTCCCGGCCCTACGCGCAGAAGCACGTGCTGCTGCCCCTGGAGCGCACCGAACAGGGGCGGCTGCGCGTGGCGGTGGCCAACCCCTTCGACCGCGAGCTCTTCGAGTCCTTCCACCGCCTCACCGGCGTGCCGGTGGAGCCCGTGCTGTCCGCGAAGACGGACATCCTGCGCTCCATCGCGGACATCTACGGCTTCAAGAAGACGCTGGCCAGGGCCGCGGACGACTTCGGCGACGCGCAGTCGCAGATCGCCAACTTCGAGCAGCTGGTGTCGCTCAGCGGCACCCAGGAGCTGGAGGCGTCGGACCGGCCGGTGGTGCAGGCGGTGGACTACCTCCTGCGCTACGCGTTCGACAACCGCGCGTCGGACATCCACATCGAGCCCAAGCGGGCCACCGCCGTGGTGCGGCTGCGCATCGACGGTGTGCTGCACCCGGTCTACACGCTGCCCGCGCCGGTGCACCCGCCCATCGTGTCGCGAGTGAAGATGCTGGCGCGCATCGACATCTCCGAGAAGCGCCGCCCCCAGGACGGCCGCATCAAGACGGAGCGCGACGGCCGCGAGGTGGAGCTGCGCGTCTCCACGCTGCCCACCGCCTTCGGCGAGAAGGTCGTCATCCGCATCTTCGACCCGGAGACGCTGGTGCAGGACATCGCCCAGCTGGGCTTCGAGCCGGACGAGAAGTCCCACTTCGAGTCCTGGATTGACCAGCCCCACGGCCTCATCCTGGTGACGGGCCCCACGGGCAGCGGCAAGACGACGACGCTCTACTCCGCGCTGAAGGCGGTGGCGGGGCCGGACGTCAACGTCACCACCATTGAAGACCCCATCGAGATGGTGTGGGACACCTTCAACCAGGTGCAGGTGCAGCCCAAGGTGGGCCTGGACTTCGCGGGGGCCCTGCGCCACATCCTGCGCCAGGACCCGGACGTCATCATGGTGGGCGAGATCCGCGACGCGGAGACGGCGGAGAACGCCCTCCAGGCCGCGCTCACCGGCCACCTGGTGCTCTCCACGCTGCACACCAACGACGCGCTGGGCGCGGTGGCGCGCATGAAGGACCTGGGCGTGCCGGCCTTCCTCCTGGCGCAGAGCCTCCTGGGCGTCATGGCCCAGCGCCTCCTGCGCCGCGTCTGCGTGCACTGCGCGGAGGAGGCGGTGCTGACGCCGGACGAGCTGCTGGCCCTCCAGGCGCCCCTGCCGCTCCTGCCCGGCGGCGTGAAGCTGTCCAGGGGCGCGGGGTGCGTGCGCTGCCGGGGCACCGGCTTCTCCGGCCGCACCGGCGTCTTCGAGATCGTCTCCACCACCCGCGAGGTGCGTGAGCTCATCGCCCGCGAGGCGCCCTACGAGCAGCTGGCGCAGGCCGCGCGCCGCGGTGGCATGCGCACCCTGCGCGAGGCCGCCGTGCGCAAGCTGGCGCAGGGCCTCACCGCCTTCGACGAGGTGGTGCGCATGACGTCCGCCTTCTAGCGGGCCTCTCGCTGGAGGCCCGGAGGCGGAGGAACACGAAGGGCCCGCCGTGCTTCACGGCGGGCCCCACGGTGAAACAGGGAATGGCGCGGGCGGCCTAGAAGCGCGCCTGGAGCAGCGTGTTGAAGCCCAGCGCGTGCGGCTTCTCGAAGTTCGGCTGCGCGATGCCCGTCACGTCGTCCTCGAACGTGGTCCGGT
This sequence comes from Pseudomonadota bacterium, assembly GCA_023424585.1. Taxonomy (GTDB): domain Bacteria; phylum Myxococcota; class Myxococcia; order Myxococcales; family Myxococcaceae; genus Corallococcus. Next base: position 13,612 of record JAFADT010000169.1, on the reverse strand, counting down.
TGGTGTCGTAGGTGTAATAGACCTCGCCCACCGCCGCGACCGTCTCCGACAGGTCCCACCGGAAGGTGGCCTTGGCGGACCAGATGAGCTCCGCCTCGCAGGCGCCGGAGCCGCCGCAGGTGCTGGGCAGGATGCTCAGCTGGTTCGCGTCACGCACCACCACGGTGCGCGTGCCCGTGAGGGCGGGGGGCGGGTTGCTGCCGCCCATGAGCGGGACCGGGCTGCGGAAGGACGCCGGCTGCTGCGCGCCGATGATGAAGCCCGGCGTCAGGTGCAGGCCCGCGATGTTGTAGTCCACACCCAGCGCGCCGAAGACTTCCGGCTTCAGCACGGTGCCCGTGGGGAAGTCCTGGAACGGCGGGAAGCCCGGCACGTCGAACTGGATGAAGGACAGGCTGCGCACGAGCGCCAGCGCGTTGAAGCGGAACCGGTTCCACTTCGCGCGGCCCTGGAAGGCCAGCGCCGTGGCCCCCTGGTACTTGGTGGCGCCGAACTTGTCCGGGTCCTGGAGGGTCTGCGTGAGGTAGCTGCCCTCCAGCGAGACGGAGTACGACAGGCCGCCCGGGTACTGCTCCGGCGCGAAGAAGCGCTGGTAGATTTCCGGGTCGTTCTTGTAGAGCCGGAAGTCCACGCTCGTGCCCACCGGCACGCCCATGTGGTAGACGACCTGGGCGGACGCGCCGTAGGAGTTGACGGGCGCCTCGATGGACTGGTTCGCCAGGCCCGGGACGATGCCCTTCTGGAAGTAGCCGCCGCCGGCCTCCACGCGCAGCGTGTCCAGGATGTCCCAGCCCGCGCCCGCCATCACGCCGTAGAGCGTCTCCTGCTCCAGGATGAGGTCGTTGAGCACCAGCGCCGTCTTGCCGCCCAGGTACGCGTACCAGCGGTCGCGCGTGAGCTGCAGCTTGGCGCCCGGCACGCCCGCCGCCGTGGCGCGGTTGGTGAAGATGGAGCTGCCGCCCCAGGAGATGCGGTACGCGTAGCCCAGCCGGAAGCGGTCCGCGGACACCGGGAAGCCGGTGAGCGAGATGCCTTCCTTCTCACCCCAGCCCGGCGGCTGGTAGTTCAGGCGCACATAGCTGGAGTTGTCCAGGATGTCGACGCCGCCCGACGGCCGCTCCAGCACCAGCAGCGTGAGGGCCGCCTCCGTGGTGAGGCCCTCGAAGAACGCCGGCATGCGCTTGTAGAGCACGACGTTCGACAGCGACTCGAAGCCGGAGAACTTGGTGTTGAAGTTGTCGTAGAACTGCGTGTTCTGGTTGCCCGCGCCAAACCGCGCGTTGGGGCTGTTGGGAGTGGTCTCTCCCGCGCCCGCGAGCACGTTGTCGTCCGCGAAGACGAACGACAGACGGGTGTCCACGAAGTCTCCGGCCCAAGCGGGCGCGGAAAGGGTTGTCAGGCCCGCCAGGGCCAGGGTCTGCAACGTTTTCAATGTCCCTCCAGGAAGCGGTCCGGGGGAGACCGCTCCTCCCTGCGCCCCGGCGGTGAGCCGGGGCGCGAATGCGACTGCTCAAAGGTGGTGGATGACTACGGGCACGGCTTGATGGGCTTCGGGCACTCCATCCCGGGCCCGGGGTAGCAGCACATGTCGTCCTGGTCTCGCGGCAGGACGTTCCAGCGCGGACGCGCGGGACCCACGTGCTTCAGGTGGCCCACGACGTCGAAGGTGGCCGCCCGCAGCTGCTTGCACTGGAGCGCCTTCGCGGCGTCGGCGTCGTTCTCGTTGCAGTCCGGATTGAGGTCCGGCACCGCGTCCTTGATCTGCAGGCTGATGCGCGAGCGCGTGTCCGGCGCCACCTTGCAGCTGGCGTTGGCCGTGGCGGCGGCGTCGCGCACCAGCGCGACCGTCACCTCGGAGCCCTTCAGGGTGTACTCGTAGAGGCTGTTCGCCGGGATGAGCGTGCCCGTCTGGTCCACGGTGACGCTGTCCGTGCCGAAGCGCGCGCGCACCGGCTGGTCGCAGAGGATGTTCAGGCGGTAGCCCTGGGGCAGCGTCTTCGACGGCTTGACGGACGTGGTGCCCACCGTGACGCCCATGATGCGGTTGGGGACGGACTCGTCCATGCCCAGGGCCGCGGGGCCCAGGGGGTTCATCTCCACCACGAACTGACCGTAGTTCGTGAAGGTCGTCTTCTCCGCGCAGATGGTGCCCTCGTACTCGCCGATGCCCAGCGTGCAGTCGATGACGCACTGGCGCTCCGGCAGGTCCGGATCATCCGGCGGCTCCTCGAAGCAGTTCTGCCAGCTGCGCGACGTGCCGCTGCCCACCGGGCAGAACATGGGCATCTCGTTGTTGCCGTTGGCGTCGCAGTTGCGGAACACCTTGGGGAACTTCACCCGGCGCAGCTTCACCAGCGACGACTCCAGGCTCTCCATCTTGTAGTTCTTGTAGCTGTAGCCGCACAGGATGTCGTCCAGGTACGGCGACGCGCTGTAGCCGCACAGCCGGCCGTTGACCTCCACGGGCGGCACCTGGTCCAGGTACTTGTTCCACTGGTCCTGCGGCAGCAGGCGCACGTTCTCCCGCAGCGTCCACGCGGGGAAGCTCATCTGCGTGGTGTTGGTGAACTCGGCCACCGTGCCGGACAGCGTCCAGAGCAGGTCGCCGGAGTCCAGGCCCTCCGGGAAGGAGTAGTTGTAGATGTAGATGCTGTTGAAGCGGCCCGGGTTGTAGCCGTCCGGCTCCGCGGTCTGGATGTTGGCGCCGGGGACGCTCTTCTCCAGCACGCGGCAGGCCGTCATGTCCGTGACGTAGAAGCCGCTGGAGTCCGTGCCCGTCACCAGCAGCATCATCTGCTTGCCGTTGTTGGGGTCGGACGGGTCGCTGCAGTTCTGCGTCAGCGGCTCGCCGGCCTCCGGGTTGCGGCCCACGCGCATGAACTGCTTGATGAAGACGCTCGTCTCCGAGCCGCCCTCCGGCGTGTTGATGGTCGCCAGGGAGGGCTCCTCGAACCGGATGGTAGGGGACAGGCCCGTCGCGTAGGTGCGCGTGGCCGGCTGCTGCGGCAGCTGGGACAGGTCGCCCACGACGCCGCCGTCCGCGTAGTCCAGCTCCAGGTCCTGGTCCTGCACCCAGACGTGCGTCTCGCCGTACAGGTGGGCCACGCGCACGCTGCCGGTGCCCTTGCCGTTGGTGAGCTGCGCCCAGCGCATGCTGTAGTCACCGGTGAGGTCGCCCGGGATGACCCGGAAGGACACCGGCCCGTTGAAGGACGTCATCTCCCCGCCCGTGCTGTCCAGCGCGGTGATGGACAGGGTGATGTCCACGTCCGTGCGGGGCAGGGTGTAGGGGCAGTCCGCCGTGCCGCGCAGCTCCTGCGGCACCGCCGCCTGGTCGTTGCCGTACTTCGCGGCGCACGCGTTCACCACCGGCAGCGGCGCCGCGCTGGAGTCGCCGGTGGTGATGCCGGTCACCTCCACGCGGAACGAGGTGAGGCCGGTGGGGGCCTCGGACTCCTTCGTGTAACAGCCGGCCGCCAGGGCCAGCGTGGACAGCAGGAAGAGCCGCTTCATCACTTCACCCTCCGCCCGATGCGGCCATCCTCGATGGCGTTCGCGATGGGCATGGCCGTGGGTCTCTCACAGAACGTCCGCAGCTGGCTCGTCACCGTTCCGCAGGTGGGGTTGCCGCCCGTCAGCAGGTCGCGGCAGGTGCAGCGGCCGGTGGACGGGCCCTGCGGCAGCGCGCACTGCGCGAGGGCCGCCTCCTTCGTCGTGTCCGGCAGGCCGCACTGCGCCATGGCCTGCTGCTGCTTGGCGGCGTCCGCGGGCACGTTGAGGATGTCCAGGCAGGAGCAGCTGCCCACCTGGTTGTTGAGCGCGTCCTCGAAGGCCTTGGACACCTTGCAGGAGTTCAGCGTCTTCTCATCCACCGTCCACTTGCCGTTGACCAGCGACCCGCAGCGCGTGCCGTTGCTGGAGGTCTCGCGGCCGTTGAGCATGTCGTCGCAGGTGCAGAAGCCCTGCATGTAGCCGATGAGCGAGTCGCGCAGGCTGATGTTCGTCTCGATGCGCGTGGTGTTGCGCTTGAGCACCGTGAAGCCGGACCCGCCCTTGGCGATGTAGTCGTTCACCGCGATCTTGTACGTGCCGTTGGTGTCCAGCGGCTTGCCGTTGATCTCGATGTCGACGCCCGGGTGCGCCCAGCAGCGCGAACCGCTGGTGTCCTCCAGGCACTGCCACTGCGCGTGGCCCTCGCGGTTCTCCTGGGGGCAGTCCTGCTGCACCGTGGCCGGGGTGCACGCGATGCGCAGGTCGTTGAGCTGCACCTGGGCGCAGTCCATGGTGAAGCGCGCGCCGGAGATCTGCGCCTGGCTCACGCACCCGCGCTCCGCGGAGCGCTCGGTGACGAAGTCGAACATCTCCTGCATCTCCACGCCGGACAGGTACATGATGTTGATGGTGTTCTCGAACGGGAACACGTTGAACATCGACTCCTGCGTGACGACGCCCGCGTAGAGGTTGTCGCGGATGCCCAGGCTGTTGGTGAGCGCCATCTCCGCCTCCACGCGGTTGCGCTTGCGCATGGAGTCCGCGGCGATGTTGCCCAGCGGCGAGTCACCGCCGCTGGAGTTGTTGCGCCGCTGCACGTCCACCGGGGCGTAGGAGAAGATGGAGGTGAGCTGCAGCTTCACGTCCATGCCCAGCAGGTACGGGATGAGCAGGTCCGTGGTCTGCGCGTCCTCCTGGCGGCCGCACTCGGCGATGGCCTCGCGCACGCCCGGCGCGTTGATGAACTCGCCCGGGTCCCAGAAGATGTCGTCGTCGAAGCGGTACTTGCGCATCGCCTCGTTGCACCAGAGGCCGTCCACCGGGAACGCGTGGTAGTCCTGGCTGATGACCTCGGCGCCCTCGCCCTCGCCCAGGTGCTGCGGCATCTTCACGACCAGCTCCAGGCGGCCCACGTACTTGGCGAACGCGCCCGAGTGCGACAGCACGACCTTGCGGCCGCTGGGGTCCGTGACGAGCTGCGGCGGGTTGAGCACCACGTGCAGGTGGCCGCCCAGCACCACGTCCATGCCGCTGACGCCCGCGATGTGCACGCGCACCACCGACTTGTCGTTGCCCTCGGGGCCGAACCACTCCAGCACCTTCCAGGCGTCGTGCTCGCGCTCGATGAAGGGCCGGGCGCGGCCATACTCGTAATAGGCCTCGTAGCCCTGGATGAGATCCTGGTCCTCGGTGAGGCCCAGGTGGCTGACGATGACGATCAGGTCCGTCACCGGGCGCAGCAGCTCCACGTAGGAGCGCGCGGCCTCGTTCTGCTCCAGCGGCGTCACCTGCATGCTGTTGCCGCCCTCCACGATGGAGTTGAGCGACGAGATGTTCGCCATGCCGATGACGCCCACCCGCAGGCCCTTCACCGTCTTGATGGTGTAGGGGTTGGTCACCTTGGCGGTGCCGTTGGTGCCCGTCGTCTTCGGGTCGTCCCAGTAGTAGTTGGCGGCCAGGAGCGGGAAGTTGGCGAAGTCGCGCGCCTTCTGGGTGAAGTTGAGCGCGCCGGCGTCGAACTCGTGGTTGCCCACCACGGCGGCGTCCAGGTGCTGCTCGGAGAGGAAGCGGAACTCCGCCTCGCCCGTGTTCACGTTGAAGATGGGCGCGCCCTGGAAGCAGTCACCGGAGTCCAGGTGCAGGATGCGGTCGCCCTTCTTGCGCTCGCGCTTGAGGATGGACGCGATGCGCGTGGCGCCACCGAAGGGACCGGCCTCCGGGATGAGCTCCAGGTCCTGGTCCGTCTTCAGCGGGGTGAAGTCGTACGGGATGAGGCGCGAGTGGATGTCAGAGGTATGGAGCAGGGTAAGCCGCACCTCCTGACCCTCGAGGTGGTAGTCCTGTCCTTCCAGCACAGGCATGCACGAGGCGAGGGCCAGGGCACAGAAGAGGCCGAGCAGTGCGCGACACATTCGTGGGAGATCCGTGATTCGTGGGGAGTGACGACTTGAAGACGGCGCAACCTACGGGATCGAGGGGGCACGGGCAAGCAACGCCACCATGGCACCTCCACCTACCAGGGCATCAGGAGAGCGGGCAGACATGCGTCCCAGCAGTTCCAATGTGACTGACATCGAGATCATCGAGGATTTCTCCGCCACGGCGCGTTGCGACGAGGGCTTTCTCCGGGTGCGCCGGCTGCGCTGCCGCAACCGTCGCGCGGATGGCTCCTCCTCGCCGGTGTACCGGGTGGACGTGGTGGACCGGCCCCGGCTGGATGCCGTGTCGGTCCTCATCTACCGCCGCGCGCAGGACGGAACCGTGGAAGTCCTGACACGCATGAATCTGCGGCCCGCGGCGTACTTCCGCCGCGAGCAGACCGCGTCCATGACCGTGCCTGACACGGTGAGCTATCTGCGCGTGGAGGAGATCGTCGCGGGCCTGCTGGAGCCGTCGGACAAGGGGGAGGACGGGCTTCGCCGCCGCGCGGCGGAGGAGGTGAAGGAGGAGGCGGGCTACACGGTGCGGCCGGAGGACATCCAGCTGTTGGGCGGCGCGTTCTTCCTCGCGCCGGGCATCCTGTCGGAGAAGGTCTTCCCGGCCGCGGTGGACGTCACCGGCGTGGCGCAGGGGGCGGTGGAGGGGGACGGCTCTCCATTGGAGGAGGGCGTCCACCTTCAGTGGCGGCCGCTGCACGCGGTGTTGGAGGCGTGCCGGAGAGGTGACATCGCGGACGCGAAGACGGAGGTGTCCCTCACGCGGCTGCTCGCCCGGCTCTCCTGAGGCACTGGGAGTTTCCGGGGTGGGGACGGACGGGGTAGGGTGCTGCCCCGTTCCGCTTTCCTTCTCACGCTGGCGAGGTTCGTCGCATGTCGTCGCTGCCCCCGTGGCTGGCCCAGCTGCTCCCCATCGTCATCCTGCTCGGGGCCATTGGCCTGGTGCTCTCCCGGCTTCCAAAGGTGGAGCTGGGGCACAGCGATGCGTTCCGCCGCCGCCGCTTCTTCAACTGGTTCCCGCTGGGCCTGACGTACGCGTTCCTCTACATGGGGCGCTACAACCTCAACGTGGCGACGAGCGCCATGAGCGGGCAGACGTCCAACGCGGACTTCGCCAACATCTTCTTCTGGGGCACGCTGACCTACGGCGTGGCCTTCCTGCTCAACGGCCCGCTGACGGACAAGCTGGGCGGCCGCTTCACCATCCTGCTGTCCGCGGGCGGGAGCGCGGCGGCGAACATCGCCATGGGCGTCCTGGTGTACGCGGTGCTGCAGAACGGCTGGGTCCCGCCAGGCGGCGTGGTGGTGTGGCTCGCGGTCCTCTACAGCGTGAACATGTACTTCCAGAGCTTCGGCGCGGTCTCCATCGTCAAGGTGAACGCGTCGTGGTTCCACGTGCGCGAGCGCGGCCAGCTGGGCGGCGTGTTCGGCATCCTCATCTCGCTGGGCCTGTACTTCGCGTTCGACTGGTGCCGCTTCATCGCGGACGCGGCGCCGGTGTGGTGGGTGTTCTTCGTGCCCGCGGCGCTGCTCGGGGGCTTCCTGGTGCTGGACGCGTTCGTCATCCGCGACACGCCGTCCCAGACGGGCCACCCGGACTTCGACGTGGCGGACGCGTCCAGCGGGGAGACAGGCCCGGCGCTGAGCGTGCCGCAGCTCTTCGCCAAGGTGCTGAGCAACCGCGTCATCCTCATCATCCTGGGCGTGGAGTTCTGCAGCGGCTTCTTGCGCAACGCGGTGATGCAGTGGTTCCCCAAGTACGCCAAGGCGGTGGGCGAGGGCGGCGGCTTCGTGGCCTCCAACTGGGGCATGCTGTCGTGCGTGGCCGGCATCCTGGGCGGCATGTTCGCGGGCGTCATCAGCGACCGCATCTTCGACTCGCGCCGCGGCCCCGTGTCCGCGGTGCTCTACGCGGGCCTGCTCCTGGGCGCGGTGGGCGCGGTGTTCCTCCTGGGCACGGCGGGCGCCGGCTGGTCCGTGGTCTTCATGTCCCTGTGCGTCATCGGCGTGCACGGCATGCTGTCCGGCACGGCCACCATGGACTTCGGCGGCAAGAAGAACGCGGGCATCGTCGTGGGCATCATCGACGGCGCGGTGTACGCGGGCACGGCCATCCACGCGCTCATCTACGGGAAGATCCTGCCCACCGGCGACGCGATGAAGGACCCGGCCAACTGGAAGCCCTGGCCCCTGGCCATGCTGCCCCTGGCCGTCGTGGGCCTGGTGCTGGCCTCGCGGGTGTGGAACGCGAAGCCCCAGCCGAAGACGGCGCCCCTGCCGGTGGGCGACGTCGTCCCGGGCGCCGTGCCGGGCACGCCGCCTCGTACGGGCACCAACGGTTGAGGCCCCAGGCGCGCTCCGGGAGTGTCACCCCGGACGCTCGCCTGTCCCGGAGTCTGGGCTCCTCCCGTGTGACAGGCCTGTGACATAGACTGGGGGGCGTGTCCCAGGCCCCCGAAGCACTCCACAGCCGGTTCGACGTCCACGACCGCAAGCAGTTCGAGATCAAGCTCGAGTACCAGCCCACGGGCGTGGACGAGACGCGCTACCTGGTGGAGGCCTACCTCTTCCTGCCGTCGAGCCTGAACATCGACGCGGAGACGTACCCGCGCGCGGACTTCTACGCGGACATCCACAACTACGTGCGCTTCAAGACGCCGGTGATGGAGCTGGGGGAGCTGCTGTCGTCGGAGGGGTCTCCGCTGGTGAAGCTGGAGGCGTGGCAGCGCACGGGCGCGGCGCCGGAGGCGGACGTCGTCTACCAGGCGAAGCTCTTCTCCTGCGTGCTGCGGGGCGCGCTGCGCAGGTTCGCCATGACGGTGGAGACGCGCTGTGACGCCAAGGCGGGCGATGCGGGGCGCACGGACCTGGAGTCGGTGGTGCGCTCGGCGGGGGACTCCGTGCCCGCGGTGCTGGAGCGCTTCCGCGCGTGGCTGCGCGCCACCGGCGAGGCGAAGCTCCAGGAGAAGACGCGCGCGTCGCTGCGGCTGGTGGACGAGTACGTGAGCCTGCTGGTGGAGCAGTTCTTCCGCCGCGCGGTGGCGGACATGGACGCGCTGCCGCGCTCGGGGCCGTGGCTGTCCCTGCGCAAGGGGCTGATGGAGGCGGTGCTGCGGGAGGAGGCCTACCGCAAGGAGCACCGGCTGCGCTCCGTGTTGAGCCCCACGGGGGACAACGAGGAGTACATGCAGCGGCTGGGCTTCCTGAAGAAGTTCTGCATGAACGTGCTCTTCCTGGCCTCGCGCCGGCGTCAGCGGCGGCAGGGCTGGGAGGAGGTGCTGTTCGCCATCGCGGCGGGCGTGGCCATGGCGTTCGCCACGTCGGTGGCGCTCTGGGCGCAGGTCCGCTTCACGCAGGTGAGCCTCAACTTCTTCCTGGTGGCCGTGGTCGGCTACATGATGAAGGACCGCATCAAGGAAGGGCTGCGGCGCATGTTCAGCCGCGTGGCCGCCACGCACCTGTACGACCGCACCACGGACCTGGTGGACCCCGTCACGGCGCGCGCCATCGGCACGTGCGAGGAGCGCGTGGACTACGGCGCGGCGGTGAAGGTGCCCCCGGCGGTGTCCTCCCTGCGGCATCAGGACGACTTCCTCACCGTGTCGCAGGGCGAGCTGTCCGAGGCGGTCATCCGCTACCAGAAGCGCATCGTGCTGGACGCGCGGCTGCTGCCCCGCTCCGAGCGCGGCCTCACCGGCGTCACGGACATCCTGCGGCTGAACGTGGGGCGCTTCCTGCGCGACATGGACGAGCCGGAGTTCGCGCTGGAGTACGTGGACCTGGGGGACTTCTCCGTGGGCCACATCCGTGGCGCGAAGCGCTATCCGGTGGACCTGGTGTTCCGCTTCACGGTCATGGAGGACGGCGTGCGCCACGAGTCCGCGCAGCTGGTGCGCCTGGTGCTGGATCGCAACGGCATCCAGCGCATGCAGCACCTCGCCCGGGGCCAGGAGGGCGCGGAGGCCGTGGGGCCGCTGCCCTTCCAGCCGGCCGTGTGGCGCCAGGGCGCGTGATTTGATGGCCAGCCCCGCGCCGGGGGCATGTATCTTCCGGCGGCCATGGCTTTTGAGAATCTCAAGCAACGCGTGCGGCCGGACTGGCGCGACACGCTCCGCGGCATCCTGGAGAAGGCCCGCGCGCTCGGGCCCCAGGCGGCCCTGGCGTTCGACCTGGACTCCACCCTCTTCGACAACCGGCCCCGCCAGGCGCGCATCCTGCGCGAGTACGGTGACGCCAGGTCCCTGCGCCTGCTCTCCGCGTGCGAGCCGCGCCACTGGGACACGGGCTGGGACATGCGCGCCGCCATGCGCGCGTGCGGCATGGAGGCCGCGGAGGTGGAGCAGCGCTACGCGGACGCGCGCGCCTTCTGGCAGGAGCGCTTCTTCACCAGCGCCTACTGCGTCTCCGACGAGGCGATCGAAGGCGCGGCGGCCTTCACCCAGGCGGTGGCCGCCACGGGCGCGCAGGTCGTCTACCTCACCGGCCGCCACGAGGCGATGCGCGAGGGCACCGTCGCGTGCCTGGCGCGCTGCGGGATGGTGACGCCCCCCGGAGACGACGGGCGCATCCACCTCATCATGAAGCCCACGCTCGCGGAGAGCGACGACGCCTTCAAGCGCGAGGCGCACGCGCGGCTGGGGCGCATGGGCACCGTGGTGGCGGCGTTCGACAATGAACCCACCCATGCCAATGACTACCGTCAGCGCTTCCCGGAGGCGACGGTCATCCACCTGGCCACGGACCACTCGGGACGTGCCGTGGAGCTGATGGACGGCATCGTGTCGGTGCCGCATTTCTCGCTGGAGGACGTGACGCACCGCGCCTGAAAGAATGGCGGGATGGACGACGGTTTCTGAAAGGCTTTGGAAGTCCCATGGCCGCGCGCTAAGAGGCGCACGGCGTTCGCCGCCCTTTTCCCCCTCGGGTCTTCAAGGGGCGGCCCAGACGGAGGCATGCCGCGGTGGCCAGCGCGTACTCGAAGGACCTGTTGTTGACGATGTACCGGAAGATGTACCTCCTGCGCCGCTTCGAGGAGCGGGCCGGCCAGCAGTACACGCTGGGGAAGATCGCCGGCTTCTGTCACCTCTACATCGGCCAGGAGGCCGTGGCGGTGGGTTGCAACGAGGCCATCCGCCCGGATGACTACATGCTGTCCGCCTACCGCGACCACGGTCAGCCGCTGGCGCGCGGCAGCGACGCCGGGATGATCATGGCGGAGCTGTTCGGCCGGGGCACCGGCTACAGCAAGGGCAAGGGCGGCTCGATGCACATCTTCGACATCGAGCACCACTTCTACGGCGGCTACGGCATCGTCGGCGGGCAGATCCCGCTCGCGGCGGGCATGGCCTTCGCCAGCCGCTACCGCAACGAAGACCGCGTCACGGTGTGCTACTTCGGCGACGCGGCCGCCAACCAGGGCTCGTTCCACGAGACCTTCAACATGGCGCAGAAGTGGAAGCTGCCGGTCATCTACATCTGCGAGAACAACCGCTACGGCATGGGCACGGCCATCGCGCGCACGTCCGCGGTGCCGGAGATCCACAAGCGCGCCGCCGCGTACGGCATGCGCGGCGAGGCGGTGGACGGCATGGACGTCCTCAAGATGTACGAGGCGGTGAAGGACGCCGCGGCGTACTGCCGCGCGGGCAAGGGCCCCGTGCTGCTGGAGGCGAACACCTACCGCTTCCGCGGCCATTCCATGGCGGACCCGGCGAACTACCGCACCAAGCAGGAGGTGGAGGACGAGCGCAAGGGCGACCCCATCCCGAAGCTGCGCGAGTTCGCGATGAAGCAGGGCTACGGGCTCACCGACGCGGACTTCGAGGCCATCGAGGAAGAGGAGAAGCGCACGGTGGACGCGGCGGTGAAGTTCGCCGACGAGTCGCCCGAGCCCAGCGTGGACGAGCTGTGGCGCGACACCATCGTGGAGCCGGGCGAGGAGGACGTGCGCCCGCGCGAGCGCGTGCTGGGCGTGAAGGTGACGAACTGGCCGAAGTACCCGTCGGGCCAGGAGCTGAAGGTCACCTGGGATCTGGAGCCCCGCGCCGAGGCCGAGCAGGCGGACAAGAAGGCGGGCCTGAGCCGCTAGCGCTCACGCTCCGTCAGCCACAACCCTTTCGAGATTCGAGTTCGGAGCCGACGATGCCCGAGTTGATGTATCGCGAAGCGTTGAACCAGGCGCTCGCCGAGGAGATGGAGCGCGACGCCAATGTGTTCCTCATTGGCGAGGAAGTGGGCCGCTACAACGGCGCGTTCAAGGTGTCCCAGGGGCTGCTGGACAGGTTCGGCAGCGCGCGCATCATCGACGCGCCCATCAGCGAGCTGGGCTTCACGGGCCTCTCCGTGGGCGCGGCGGCGGTGGGCCTGCGTCCGGTGGTGGAGATGATGACCTGGAACTTCGCCATCCTGGCGATGGACCAGATCGTCAACAACGCGGCCAAGCTGCGCCACATGAGCGGCGGCCAGCTGCGCTGCCCCATCGTGTTCCGCGGTCCGGGCGGCGCGGGCGGCCGGCTCTCCAGCCAGCACAGCCAGGCGCTGGAGGCCAACTACGCGCACTTCCCCGGCCTGAAGGTGATTGCCCCGGCGACCCCGGCGGACGCCAAGGGCATGCTCAAGAGCGCCATCCGGGACGAGAACCCGGTGGTCATGTTCGAGGGCGAGCGCCTCTACGCCATCAAGGGCGAGGTGCCGGAAGGCGAGCACCTCGTTCCCCTGGGCAAGGCGGACGTGAAGCGTGAGGGCACGGATGTCACGCTGATCACCTGGAGCCGGATGTACTACTTCTGCATGGAGGCCGCGGAGGCCCTGGCGAAGGAGGGCATCAGCGTGGAGGTGCTGGATCTGCGCACCCTGCGCCCCCTGGACGAGGAGGCCATCCTCGCGAGCGTGCGCAAGACGAACCGCGTGGTCATCTGTGAGGAGGGCTGGGCGCTGGCCGGTGTCGGCGCGTCCGTGGTGGACCTCATCCAGTCCCAGGCGTTCGACGACCTGGACGCGCCCATCGTGCGCGTCACCGGGTTGGATGTGAACATGTCCTATGCGGCGAACCTGGAGAACGCGACCCAGCCGGACGCGCCCAAGATCATCGCCGCCATCAAGAAGGTCCTGTACCGCGAGGGAGCCTGAACGCGTATGGCGACGCCCATCCAGATGCCCAGCCTTTCCCCGACGATGAAGGAGGGGAAGATCGTCAAGTGGCTGAAGAAGGTGGGAGACAAGATCTCCTCCGGAGACGCCATCGCCGAGGTGGAGACGGACAAGTCCAACCTCGAGGTGGAAGCCTTCGACGACGGCTACCTCATCCAAATCGCCGTGCCCGAGGGCGAGGTCGCCACGGTGGGTGCGCCCATCGGCTACCTCGGCGCGAAGGGTGAGAAGGCCACCGGGGGCGCGCCCGCGGCTCCGGCGCCCCAGAAGACGGAGGCCCCCCAGGCCGCCGCGCCCAGGCCTCCCGAGCAGGCCCCGGCCCCCGCCGCCAGCGGCGCGGGCGAGGGGATTGCCATCCTGATGCCCAGCCTTTCCCCGACGATGACGGAGGGGAAGATCGTCAAGTGGCTGAAGAAGGAGGGGGACAAGGTCTCCTCCGGGGACGCCATCGCCGAGGTGGAGACGGACAAGTCCAACCTCGAGGTGGAGGCGTACGACGACGGCACGCTCGCGCGCATCACCGTGCAGGCGGGTGA
>JAFADT010000163.1 GCA_023424585.1 Pseudomonadota bacterium | reverse complement strand
CGGACGACTTCTTCGAGCTGGGGGGCCACTCGCTCTTGGCGACGCAGGTGCTATCGCGCGTGCGAAGCCTCTTCCGCGTGGACCTTCAGCTGCGGGACGTCTTCAACGCTCCGACGGTGGAGAAGCTCGCCGTCCTTGTGGACGACGCCCTCCGCGCCGGAGCGGGTGTCCGCACGCCCGCCATCGTGCCGCTGCCCCGCGAGGGCCAGCTGCCGCTGGGGCTGGCCCAGCAGCGGTTGTGGTTCCTGAACCAGATGGAGCCGGACAGCCCCCTCTACAACATCGTGCTGCCGGTCCGGCTGGATGGCGAGCTCGACATCGAGGTGTTGGAGCAGAGCTTCACGGAGCTGGTGCGCCGGCATGAATCGCTGCGCACCACCTTCCACGCGGAAGGTGGCGGTGCAGTGCAGCGCATCCACGCGCCCTCGCGCGCGTCGCTCCAGGTCGTGGACCTGCGGGACCTGTCCGACGCCGACCGCGAGGCCGAGGCGAAGCGCCTGACCGACCTGGAGATGAACCGCGGCTTCCGCCTGGACACGGGGCCGCTCATGCGCGCCCTCGTCCTGCGCATGTCCGGGACGGAGCACGTGCTCCTGCTGACGCTGCACCACATCATCACCGACGGCTGGTCCATGGGCCTGCTGGTGCGGGAGATCGGCACGCTCTACGCGGCCTACCGCGAGGGCAGGCCGTCACCGCTGCCGGAGCTGACCGTGCAGTACGCGGACTACGCCGGCTGGCAGCGCGACTGGCTGCGCAGCGATGTCATGGGCAAGCACGTGGAGTACTGGAAGCAGCAGCTCTCCGGCGCGCCCGCCGCCCTGGAGCTGCCCACCGACTTCCCGCGTCCCGCCGTGATGACGTACTCGGGCGGCGGCGTGGCGGTGAAGCTCTCCGACTCCCTGTCCCGCTCGATCAAGGCCCTCTGCCGTGAAGAGGGCGTGACGCCGTTCATGCTGCTGCTGGCGGCCTGGCAGGTGCTGCTGGCTCGCCACGCGGGCCAGGACGACCTCACCGTCGGCTCTCCCGTGTCGGGCCGTGGCCGCGCGGAGACGGAAGCGCTCATCGGCTTCTTCATCAACACCATGGTGCTGCGCGCGAAGCTGCCCGCGAACGCCACCTTCCGCGACGTGCTGACACAGGCGCGGGAGACGGTGCTCGGCGCGCACTCGCACCAGGACGTGCCGTTCGAGAAGCTGGTGGAGGAGCTTCAGCCCGTGCGCGACACCAGCCGCTCGCCGCTCTTCCAGGTGTGGTTCGTGCTGGAGGCGGAGGAGCTGTCCTCGCAGGTGTCGGTGCCGGGCCTGACGCTGCGGACCTACGAGGTGGAGTCGCGCACGGCGAAGTTCGACCTGGCCCTCTCGCTGGTGGACGCGGCCGAGGGCTTCCTGGGCCGGCTCGCGTACAACTCCGACCTGTTCTCGCACGCGACGGCCGAGAGCCTCGTGCAGCGCTTCGTGATGCTGCTGGAAGGCATCGTCGCGGACGCGGCTCAGCCGGTGCGGGCACTGCCCCTGATGTCGGAGCAGGAGCGGCACCAGGTGCTGGTGGCGTGGAACGACACGCGGGCCGACTTCCCTCGCGAGGCGTGCATCCAGCAGCTCGTCGCGGCGCATGCCGAGCAGACCCCGGACGCGGTGGCGGTCGTGTACGAGGACCAGTCGCTGACGTACGCGGAGCTGGACGCGAAGGCGAACCAGCTGGCGCACCACCTGCGGCGCCGCTACGTCGGGCCCGAGGTGCGGGTGGCGCTCTGCGTGGAGCGCTCGCTGGAGCTCGTGGTGGGCATGCTCGGCATCCTCAAGGCCGGGGGCGCCTTCGTGCCGTTGGATCCGGCGTACCCCATCGACCGCCTGGACTTCATGCTCGCGGACTCGGGCGCGCCGGTGCTCCTCACCCAGGAGTCGCTGGTGGACACGCTGCCCTCCGAGGGCCGGCTGCTCATCCAGATCGACGCGGACTGGGACGCCATCGAACGGATGCCGGAGGAGGCACCGGCCACGAACGTGGGGGCGGGCAACCTCGCCTATGTCATCTACACGTCGGGCAGCACCGGCCGCCCGAAGGGCACGCTGTTGCAGCACCAGGGCCTCGTGAACACGGCGCTCCAGGTGGGCCGGGTGCACCGCTACGCGCCGGGCTCCCGCGTGTTGCAGTACGCGGCGTCCAGCTTCGACGCGAGCGTGGCGGAGGTGTTCGGCACGCTGGCGGCGGGCGCGACGCTGGTGCTCGCGCCTCGCGACCGGCTGCTGCCGGACGAGCCGCTCCGCACGCTGCTCCAGGAGCAGCGCATCACGGCCGTGACGTTGACGCCGTCCGTGCTGTCGCGCCTGGGCACTGATGGGCTGGACGGGCTGCGCACTGTCGTGTCCGCGGGTGAGGCGCTGAGCGTGGAGCTGGCGCGCAAGTGGGGCGAAGGGCGCCTGCTGCTCAACGCCTACGGCCCCACGGAAGCGACGGTGTGCGCGACGCTGACGCATGAAGGCGCGGATCCGGAGCGGCTGACGATTGGCCGCCCCTGGGCGAACGTGCAGGTCTACGTGCTGGATGACACGCTGGGCCCGGTGCCGCCAGGCGTCGCGGGCGAGCTGTACGTGGCGAGCGTGGGGCTCGCGCGGGGCTACCAGGGCCGGTCGGAGCTGACGGCGGAGCGGTTCCTGCCGAACCCGTTCAGCACGGAGCCCGGCGCGCGGCTGTACCGCACGGGTGACCGCGTGCGCTGGCTGGCGACGGGAGAGCTGGAGTACCTGGGGCGCGTCGACTTCCAGGTGAAGGTGCGTGGCTTCCGCATCGAGCTGGGCGAGGTGGAGTCGGTGCTGCTGCATCACGCGGAGGTGCGTGAGGCGGCGGTGGTGGTGCGCGAGGACGTGCCGGGCGACAAGCGCCTGGTGGCCTACGTGGTGACGGCGGAGGAGGCCTCGCTGGATGCCAGCGAGCTGCGGCGCTACCTGAAGGGCGAGGTGCCGGAGTACATGGTGCCGTCGGCCTTCGTGGTGCTGGACGCGCTGCCGATGACGCCCGTGGGCAAGGTGGACCGCAAGGCGCTGCCCGCGCCGACCGAGTCCCGCGAGGAGCGGCGCGAGGTGGAGGTCGTGGCTCCTCGCACGCCGACGGAGGAGCTCCTGGTCCCGGTCTGGACGGAGGTCCTGGGCGTGGAGCGGGTGGGGGTGCGTGACAACTTCTTCGAGCTGGGCGGGCACTCGCTGCTGGCCACGCAGGTGGCTTCGCGCATCCGCGAGCTGTTCGGCGTGGAGCTGCCGCTGCGCGTGCTCTTCGAGGCGCCCAGCGTCGCGGAGCTCGCGCGGCGCGTGGACGCGCTGGTGGCGGAGGGGCTGGGCGTGCAGGCGCCGCCGCTCGTGGCGTTGGACCGCGAGGAGCGGATGCCGCTGTCGTTCGCGCAGCAGCGCCTGTGGTTCCTCAACCAACTGGAGCCGGACAGCGCCTTCTACAACATCCCGCTCTCCATCCGGCTGGAGGGCGCGCTGGACGTGGCGGCGTTGGAGCAGGCGTTCACGGAGCTGGTGCGCCGGCATGAATCGCTGCGCACCACCTTCCCGACCCGCGAAGGCCAGCCGGCCCAGGTCGTCCAGCCCGCGGCGCCGTTCCCGCTGGGCCTGGTGGACCTGTCCGGTCTGCCCGAGGCCGAGCGCGAGGCCGAGGCCTTGCGCCTGGCCAATGAAGAGGCCCAGCGGCCGTTCCGGCTCGACACGGGGCCGCTGCTGCGCGTGCAGGTGCTCAAGCTGGACGCGGAGCAGCACGTGATGCTCGCGACGATGCACCACATCGTCTCGGACGGCTGGTCCATGGGCGTGCTGGTGCGGGAGATGGCGGCCTTCTACGAGGCGTTCGCCACGGGCCGCACGCCGTCGCTGCCGGAGCTGCCGGTGCAGTACGCGGACTACGCGAGCTGGCAGCGCGGCTGGCTCCAGGGCGACGTCCTGGCTCAGCAGATGACGTACTGGAAGCAGCAGTTGACGGGCGCGCCGTCCGCGCTGGAGCTGCCCACGGATCGGCCGCGTCCGGCGGTGCAGACGTACCGCGGCGCCAGCGTGCCGGTGAACCTGGGCCAGGAGCTGACGGAGGCGTTGAAGGCGCTGGCGCAGAAGGAGGGCGCGACGCCCTTCATGGTGCTGCTGGCGGCCTGGCAGGTGCTGCTGTCGCGCTACTCCGGCCAGGACGACATCAGCGTGGGCACGCCCATCGCGGGTCGCGGCCGGACGGAGACGGAGGGGCTCATCGGCTTCTTCGTCAACACGCTGGTGCTGCGCGCGAAGCTGGGGGGCAACCCGAGCTTCCGTGAGCTGCTGGCGCAGGCACGTGAGACGACGCTGGGCGCGTACGCGCACCAGGAGGTGCCATTCGAGAAGCTGGTGGAGGAGCTGGCGCCCACGCGCGACACCAGCCGCTCGCCGCTGTTCCAGGTGCTGCTGTCGTTCCAGAACGCGCCGCTGTCGGAGCTGAAGGCGCCGGGGCTCACGCTGCGCGCCGTGCCGCTGGAGCACCGCACGGCCCAGTTCGAGCTCAAGATGACGTTGTCCGAAGGCGACGGCGAGCTGCGCGGAGCGATGGAGTACAACACCGATCTCTTCGACGGCCACACCGCAGCGCGGATGGTCTCGCACCTGGCGGTGCTGCTGGAGGGCGCGGTGGCGTCGCCCGACGCGCCCATCCAGCGCCTGCCGCTGCTCACCGAGGGCGAGCGCAAGCAGTTGTTGGAGACGTGGAACGACACGCGGGCCGACTTCCCGCGAGAGGCGTGCATCCACCAGCGCTTC
>JAFADT010000064.1 GCA_023424585.1 Pseudomonadota bacterium | reverse complement strand
GGCTGGAGGCGCGCAGGGAGAGCGCCTCGGGCTGAGTGCAGGACAGCGGTCCTGTTCCGCGGGGACGGGCGGTGGGGCAGGCCTCGCCCGCGTCCTCCTTGCCGCCGCGGGGAGCGGCCCCACACCTTGCGACTGTTTGGCGAACCCGAGGGAGGGGGCGGACATGCGCAAGAGGCGGGAGACGGGGACGGCGTTGATGAACGCGCGGGAGATGCGGCTGGTGCTGGCCAGTGCGCCGCGCAACCTGATGGAGCTGTCCCGGCGCGAGCTGATGGGGATGGTGCGGCGCGCGCGCGGTCTGGTGGTCCAGTACGAGAAGCTGACGCACCGGCTGCGCCGTGAAGCCATGCGCGTCCCCATGGGGAGCCGCGTGGTGGGCGGGCGCATGGACACGCGGCGCAAGGCCGCGCTGTTCCGCGCGGCGCTGTCGCGCTTCGAGTCGCAGCTGCGCAGGATGGAGCGGACCCCGGCGCGCAAGGCGAGGCCCATGATGCGCAAGCGCCCCGCGGCGAAGAAGGCCCTGCGGCCGATGGCCCGCGCGACGGCTCCCCGAAAGAAGGCGGTGACGGCGAAGAAGGCGATGCGGCCCGCGGGCTATGCGCGCCGGGGCCCGGTGAAGGCGCGAGCGCACAAGGCGCGGCGCATGCCGGCGATGAAGGCGCGGGCGCACCGGTCCCCCAAGGCGAGGACGCCGGCGCGTCGGGCCGCGACGCGGTAGGGGCCTGTTCAGGGGAGGGGAGCCGGGTCGCGTCCAGCTCGTGGCTCGGCGAGAGGAGGGGAGTTGGACTGTGTCCGCCCCGACGTGGGGCGGACACGGTGGGGCTCAAGGCGGAGTCCGCCGCGTGTCACCCCGGCGGAGACATCAGGGGGCCGCTGAAGGCGACCTCCAGGCCCCCGTACTCCGAGGGGGCCAGGGTCATCTCCCAGCCGTGCAGCTCCACCACGTTGTGCACGATGTGCAGGCCCAGGCCCTGGCCTTGCGGCTCCCGTGTCCTCGCCGCGTTGCCTCGGAAGCGGCGCTCCAGGATCCTCGAGCGCTCCTCCTCGGAGATGCCGGGGCCGTCGTCGATGACCCTCAGCTGGAAGGTCTGCTGGCGCGTCGTCTCCAGCACCACCGCCACGTGGCCGTCCTCGCGCCCGTAGCGGATGCCGTTGAGCACCACATTGCTCACCGCCTGCTCCAGCAGCGTCTCGTCGCCCATCACCCAGGTCTGCGTCGCCGGCACTCCGCTCTCCAGGGAAATGCGCTGGGGCCTCGCGATGGGCTGGTGCCGGCCCAGCACCCGCGACACCAACGCGTTCAGGTCCACCGGCGCGTGCTGCACCTGTGGCGCTCCGGCCTCCAACCTCGCCGCCGCTCCCAGGTTGTGCACCAGCGAGGCCATGTAGTGCGCCTCGCTCATCGCGGACAGCATCAGGCCTGACTCCAGCGGCTCGCCCGCGCGCATCCGCTGCTGCATCGCGGCCAGGTGCCCCTGCAACACCGTGAGCGGCGTCATCACGTCGTGCGTCGTGTTCGCCAGGAAGTCCCGCAGCGTCTGCTCGCGCGCCTGCTGGTGCGCCATCTGCGCCTGGATCTCCGCTCGCGCCTGCTGGAAGGCCCTGGCCAGCTCCGCGATCTCGTCGCTGCCGCTCACGGTCACCGGCTGCTCGTAGCCGCTGCCCGACGAGGCGCGCACCTCCTCTGTCAGCCGGCGCAGGCGCTGCACCACGGGCCCCAGGGCCACCACCATCGCGGACAGGAGGATCAGCGTGGGCACGCCCCAGACGTACAGCGGCGGCAGCCCCACCTCCGGCGACTCCGCGGGCTCCACCCGGCGCACGAGCACGTACTCGCACGGCCCTCCATCCCAGGGCATGCGCAGCAGCAGGTCCTGCACCAGCGCGCCGTCCGCCTTCGAGTAGCGGCGCACGCCCACGCCGTCGTCCTGCGCGCCCTTGCGCAGCGCCTCGTCCACCTCGGGGGCCTGCGGGTTCCTCGAAACGAACCGCCCGTCGAAGGGATAGAGGCTGACGGGCGGCAGGCGCCGGCCCGAGGGGCCCCGGGCTCCCGGCCGGGGAGGAGGGCCCTCGTCCCCAGGCCTCGGGCCTCCAGCGCCAGGGCCGTTGCCCGGTGGCTCGTTCGGGCCGACCGTGCCCGAGGGCGGACCGCCGTGGCCGTCAGGCAGGCCCTCGCGCTCCCAGGGCGGACGCTGCGAGCGGGGGCGGACCATCCAGGTGTCGGGCGCGGCCTCGCACCGCTCGCGGCCGCCGGACTGCATCTGCGACAGCGTGGACTCGATGATGACCTCGTCCGTCGTCCGGCGGCGCACCGAGTGCTCCACCTGCACCAGCGCGAACACGGCGGGCACCGTCACCGCCACCGCCGTGAGCGCCAGCCGCAGCCGCAGCTTCACGCATCCTCCCCGGGCACCAGCCGGTAGCCCACGCCCCACACCGTCTCCACGCACTTCACCGGGCCCAGCTTGCGCCGCAGCCGCGACACGTGGACGTCCAGCGTGCGCTCCGTGCCCTCACGCTCCGGATCCAACACGTGCTCCACCAGCCACTGCCGCGTCACGGCCTCCTGCGGCCTGCGCGCCAGCGCCGCGAGCAACTCGAACTCCACCCGCGTGAGCTCCACCGGCCGCCCCTGCACCTGCACCGTGTGCGCCTGGAGGTCGATGCGCAGCGGCCCCACCTCCACCACCACCTGCTCCTTCTGGAGGGTGGGGCGGCGCAGGCGCGCGCGGACGCGCTCCACCAGCTCCTCCGGCCAGAAGGGCTTGGTCATGTAGTCGTCCGCGCCCAGCTTCAGCGCGCGGACCTTGTCCAGCGTGTCGTTGCGCGCGCTCAGGATGAGCACCGGGACCTCCGAGAAGGTCCTCAGCGCCTTGAGCATGTCCAGGCCATAGGTGCCCGGCAGCATCAGGTCCAGCACCACGAGGCTCACGTCCGGCAGCTCGCCGGACACGAGCAGGCGGCCCTCGCGCCACCACACGGGCTCGAAGCCCGCGCCGCGCAGGTGCCCGACGATCTGGGATCCGAGCTGGTCGTCATCCTCCACCAGCAGGATGCGGTCGCCCATGCGCCATGCCTCCCTTCGGGCACTCCACCCCGGACGCTGCCCGGGGTGGCCCGGCTCACCCTAGTTCAGGGCATGCCGCCGTCGAAGCCCGGCGGCGGCCCCATGCCGCCATCCCAACCTGGCGGGGGCCCCATGCCACCGTCGCCGCCCGGCGGGGGACCGCCCGGGCCACCGCCACCGCCGCTGCCGCCCGGCATGGCGCAGTTCGCGGTGCTCAGCGAGGAGCGGACGACCAGCGTCTTGGACGCCAGCATCGCGCCATCCGCCATCCGCTGCGTGGCGAAGAGGTACTCACCCACCGCGTCCCCGGAGACCACCGTGTCGTTCTGGTTGGTCGTGTCGCGCGCGCCGCGCGTGTTGTAGAGCGGCTGGTTGTTGACGATGTCGTCGTTCGTCGCGTCGTCGAAGAACAGCTGCGACGTGACGAACTCCTGGCCATTCACCCGCACCGTGAAGTGGATGTGGATGGTGCGGCTGCTGTACCAGCCGGGGAAGCACGTGTCGAAGTCCACGCGCCCGTTGGCGTCCGTGGTCTGCACGCCGCGGAACCACCGCGCCGCGCGCGCCGTCGCGTCTCCGGACGTGCAGAAGTCGCTCGCGTCCTCGCCGGAGTACAGGCCCTCCGGCCCCGCGTGCCAGATGTCCACCGTGGCGCCCTGGATGGGCGTGCAGGTCTCGTCCACGACGAGGAAGGCCAGGCGCACCGGCAGGCCGTCATGCCCCTCGCTGATGTCCTTGCGGTCCACCGTGGTCGCGTAGCAGGGGCCCAGCGTGGCCTCGCAGGTGAGGTTGCACACGGTGCCCAGGCCGGAGGCGAACGGATCCGGATACGTGGCGGCGGCCGTCATCGCCGCGGTGCCGCCCGTGGCCCAGGAGCCCGGGTCCACCACGCCGGAGTCGGCGCCCGTGCCTGCGTCGGCCTGGGTGTCGCCGCCCGGGGTGTCGTCGTCGCCACCGCAGGCGACGAGCAGCTTCGCCACGGGAACCGCGGCCAGGGACAGGCCAATGCCGCGCAGGACGTTCCGGCGCGTGATGACCTGGGGGGAGAGGTCCTGAGGGGTTTCGCTCTTCATCCGGGGTTCCTCCGGGAGCTCGGGAGCCAGGGGTGGCGGGGGTGCCACCCGCGGGGCCGTCCGGGGCTGACCGGACGGCGAACCGGGTTATCTCGGGAGAACCTTAAGCAATCCTTGCGCGGAAGGGCCGCGACTCAGGAAAAGCGCACGCGGAAGGCGGCGAGCAGCGGACCCGCTGCCCGTCCGTCCGCCGGGGACCTCGGTCCACCCTCGGGGAGCGCGGCGCCCAGCTCCTCCAGCGCGGGCTTCATGGACTCGAAGGCGTGGAGCGCGTCCGCCGCGTTGTCGAAGAAGCGTGGATGCGACAGCCAGCCGGAGACCCCGCAGGTCACGACGTGGAAGGAGCGCGAGTCATCCGCTTCGTAGGTCAGCCGCAGGAGGTCGCGGAGGCCCTCGTCCCGCACGATGGTGCCGCCCTGGCCGCCCATGCCCCCGAGCGTCGCGCCGCCCTCGTAGTCCCTCCAGCCCGTGTCCATGCCCCACGCATAGCACCCCGAGGGCGGACGTGAGCGGAGTGACAGGGGGGCGCCGCGCCGTTGCCCGTGGGCCCTGTCGGCCGGGACGAGCGGTGCCCCGGGTGGGATTGCGCGGCGGTTGTCGCCCCCTCGGCACCGCCCAACGTTTGTCGCGTGGGGGACGCCGTCATGTCCGCGGAAACCATCCATGCGCCGCGCTACACCGAGGAGACCGTGCCCTTCCTCGCGGGGGACGGCCGGGCGCTGCACCTGGTGCACCTGCGCGGCGTCGAGGAGGCTGACAAGGGGCCGGTGGTGCTGGTGCACGGGGCCGGCGTGCGCGGGAACATCTTCCGCGCCCCGGTGCGCCAGACCGTGGTGGATGCGCTGATGGAAGACGGCTACGACGTGTGGCTGGAGAACTGGCGCGCCAGCATGGACGTGGAGCCGGCCGAGTGGACGTTGGACCAGGCCGCCGTCCTGGACCACCCGCCCGCCATCCGCACCGTGCGGGAGAAGACGGGCGCGGACAAGGTCAAGGCCCTCGTCCACTGCCAGGGCTCCACCAGCTTCACCATGGCCGCGGTGGCGGGGCTGCTGCCCGACGTGGACCTCATCCTCACCAACGCGGTGTCGCTGCACCCCGTGGTGCCCGCGACCGCGAAGCTGAAGCTGCACCATGCCGCGCCGCTGGTCTCGCGCCTGACGCCCTTCCTGGATCCGCAGTGGGCCTACGGCGGCCCCACGCGCACGGCGCGGCTGCTGACGCGCGTGGTGGAGGCGACGCATCACGAGTGCGAGAACCTGGTCTGCCGCTGGACGAGCTTCACCTACGGCACGGGCTTCCCGGTGCTCTGGCGCCACGAGAACCTCAACGCCCAGACGCACGACTGGCTCCAGCACGAGTTCGGCCCGGTGCCCTTCAGCTTCTTCCGCCAGATGGACGCGTGCGTGCGCGCCGGTCACCTGGTGCCGGTGGAGGGCTTCCGCGCGCTGCCGGAGGACCTGGGCGTACGCGAGCCCCAGACGGACGCCCGCTTCGTCTTCTTCGCGGGCGAGGAGAACCGCTGCTTCCTCGCCCGGAGCCAGCGCCGCAGCTTCGAGCACCTGGAGCACTTCCACCCGGGCCGGCACGCGCTGCACGTCCTGCCGGGCTACGGCCACCTGGACGTGTTCATGGGCAAGCGCGCGGCGCAGGACGTGTTCCCCCTCATCCTCGAGGAGCTGGATCGCCCCCGAGACACCCCCTGACGAAAGGCCCGCCCATGTTCCTCCCCCGACGCATCCAGCAACAGTTCGGCCGCTACTCGCGGGTGGACGACATCCCGTACGCGCTGCCGGTGGACTCGAAGGGGGCCCCGGCGATGATGGCCGCCTTCACCGTGGACGCCCGCCGCGCGGCGAGCCTGCTGCCCGGCAACGAGCTGCACCCGCTGCGCGTGTCGCGCGACCGGAGCG
>JAFADT010000985.1 GCA_023424585.1 Pseudomonadota bacterium | reverse complement strand
GGCTGGAGGTGTGGGCGGATGTGCCATTCAGCTGAGCGCCAGGGTTCCCTGCCCGCCTGCCCATGGGCGCCTGTGACACTTCCGTGACCCGCCCCGGAATCCATGGTTCCGGACCTGCGGCGCTGTTACGCCAGCGGGACGCCTGGACCCTCATCCCGGCGTACACCCCACCCCAGGTCACACCCCATGAATCCTCTCCTTCGCACTGCCTCGGCCGTCGCGCTGCTGGGCATCGGCATGCCCGCGTTCGCCGAGGACGCGCAGCCGTCCCACCCTGCCGTGAAGCCCGAGGCGCTGCCCGTCACCCTCCACCGCCTGGAGCAGGGCAACCTCCGCTTCACCAAGGGCGTGGCGCGCCATCCCGCGCAGACCATCGCGGTGCGCAACGCGCTGGCCAGGGAGCAGCACCCGCACGCCATCGTCGTCGCGTGCAGTGACTCGCGAGTGCCGCCGGAGCTCATCTTCGACCAGGGACTGGGCGAGCTCTTCGTCGTGCGCGAGGCCGGCAATGAGCTGGAGCCCCTCGCCGTCGCCAGCATCGAGTACGGCGTCGCCAACCTGGGCGTGCGCCTCATCGTCATCATGGGTCACGAGTCCTGCGGCGCAGTGAAGGTGGGCCTCGCCACGCCGGACGGCCAGAGCACCGGCTCACCCAACCTGGACGCGCTCGTCTCGTCCGTGAAGAGCAACCTCAGCGACGTCCACCTCACGGACGCGGACCGCCATGACCCGAAGGTGGTGAAGGCCGCGCACGCCAACGTGGACGCCGTCACCCGCCAGCTCACCGAGCGCTCCGCGCTCCTCAAGGCGAAGGTCGATGCGGGAGAGCTCGCGGTCGTCTCCGCCATCTACTCGCTCGACACCGGGCACGTGGAGTTCTGGCACACGGAGGGGCTCGCCCCCGCAGCGAAGCCGGCCACCACCGCTACCGAAGCCGCTGGCGCCCACTGACCCCGCGCTGGCGAGGCGCCTCGGGTTCCTCCCGGGGCGCTTCACGCAGGTCGCGCAGGGCGACGACGCGGTCCAAACAGCGGCCTGCCCAGCTTCCTCCGAGCAAAGCGCTGCGACGGAGTCCCGTGAGCAGGTACGCCACCGTGGTGACGATGGCCACGTGAGGCAGCACGGAGGTGCCCACCGGTTCCACCACCCTCAACGACAGCGCGAGCGGTGGATGGGCCGCCGCCATGCCCAGTGCCGCACCCAGCGCCACCACCGCGAACGCGAGCTTCCACGCGAACGCACCCAGGGCGGCGAAGCCCCCCTCGAACGCGCGCATGATGCCGGGCATGCCCAGGCCCAGGCAGTCGCTGGTGCCCGCGAGCTTCCAGCGCCCCCAATCCATGAAACAACGCGTCATCGGGAAGCGCTGCGTCAGTGGAGGGCGCGTGACCGCTCCCCCTGACGCGACGTGGCGAAATTCGTGTTCAACATGGAATACATATTGGTAAGTCAATTCTGGTCTGAGGAGTGATTCCCGAATCAGAGCCGTGTACCGTGCGCGGCCTCTCCCCATTGCCGGGGCGGGAATCCCCTACCTCTTCAGGAGCCGGTATGTCCGTTCGTCGCAGCGGGCTGTCCCTCGCCGCCGTTCTCGCCGCCACCACCCTCAGTGGCAGCGCGATGGCCAGCACCATCAATCAGAACACGTCGTGGACCATCAACCGCTCGGCGTCGCAGACGTACCGCGTGGTGGCCTACGGCGACTCCATCTTCGCCGGCTACAACGGCGGGATCACCAGCGTGGCGCGCCGTGCGGCCCCGGTGGTGGAGGGGGAGTACGCGGCGAAGACGTGGGGCTCCAACGTGGAGGTCATCCGTCGCACGAAGTCCGGCGCGAAGGCGGACGACATCTACAACAACAAGATCGTCTCCGAGCGCTCCTACATGCAGGACTCGCGCACGCGCGTCGTGATGTTCGAGATGTGCGGCAACGACTACCTGCAGGCCCGCAGCGCGTTCTCCGACCAGAAGGGGACGTGCAACTACAGCGGCCTGCAGAACGCGCTGTCGGCCTGCACCACGTACATGGAGCGGGCGATGCAGACCATCAACCAGTACGCGACCACCGCCAAGGTGAAGGTCATCTCCAACATCTATTACCCCGGCTATGACGCGGACAACGCGCTGACGTCCTGCACGGACTCGGCGACGGGCCAGAAGGTGAACAAGCAGCAGTACTTCCTGCCGCTGCTGGCGCGCAGCAACTGGCGCGCCTGCAACCTGGCGGCGAAGTATGGCTTCAAGTGCGCGGACGCGTTCGCGGAGATGATGGCCTCCGACTACGACCGTAACGGCGACGGCCAGATTGACTCCGCGGCCATCGCGTACCGCGCCGGTGAGACCGAGGACGCCTACGTGCAGCGCATCAGCGTCACCCTGCGCAGCACGCTGCGCGACGCGAACGGCCACCTAGCGAACAGCAGCACCAGCTACGACTACATCCAGTCGGACAACACGCACCCGACGTACACGGGCTCCACCATCAGCGTGAACATCTTCTCGGGTTCCGGTTCCGGCTCCGGGGCGCCGTCCTACACGGACAGCCAGGTCGTCAACGGCAAGAACCCGGACTGGAACAAGTTCGGCCACGAGCGCATGGGCTGGAGCATCTCCACGTTCGACCCCGCGACGCCGTGAGCTGAGCCGGCATCCGCGGGAAGAAAGGGCCTCCGACCGTCACCGGGTCGGGGGCCCTTTCGTGTGTGGGCCTATGAGGCGCGGAGGGCCCGGTGGACGAGGTGGATGTCGCGGAAGGAGGGGATGCGGGCCGGGGCCATCACGTGCTTCAGCGCCAGCACCATCTGCGCCGCGCACCGCCGCGCCTCGAGCCCGCCAATGCCGGTACCCAGCCCGGGACACACCAGCGTCCGGATGACCGGAGCGCCAGCGGCTTCGTTATGCCGCTTCACCGCGAGGAGCGCGGCGCGGAACGCCAGGTACGCGTTGACGGTCTGCGAGACGCTCTCGGGGATTCGCATGGTCGGCGCGGCGATGAGGAAGGGCCAGCGCGCATCCCCGGAAGGCACGACCACGGCGGCACCGACCGGGAGCTCGCCATGATGCTGGTCCACGATGGCCCGTTGGACGGCATCCTGGACCTGGAATCCCAGCGTTTCCCGGATGGCCAGATCGAGCCCGCCGTCCATGATGCCGAAGCTGTTTGCGGGGCTGACCATTGCGTCTGCGGGGACGGCGAAGAAGTCCTCCTCTCGCACGGCGACGAACTCGAACGGGTCGAAGGCCTCGTCCAAGGCCCGCACCAGCTGGGACTGGAGGTCGATGAGGTAGATCTTCTCGGGGAGCATGACCGGCTCTTTATAAGGGGACAGCCGGGCGCTCGCCTGCCCACCCGCCCGCAGCCTTGATGGGGGCACGAAGGAGCGGGTCCAGGTGACAGACCCGCGACGGCTTGGTGACGTCCGATCAACGAAGAGCTTGCACGCGAGCTCAACCTGTGCGAATTCCCGCTGCGCCTCGCACGCCGCTTCGGCGCGCTGGGCCCCGGTCGGCTTCCCGGTCAACACCCTCGGCGGTCGGTTCGCCGAAGATGACCAGAAACGAGCGGTTGACAGGATGGGCGGCGCTGAAGTAGAAGCCGCCTCCCTCGAACGAAGCGGCGGAAGTCACTGGACGGCGCCGACGGATTCGAAGGACAGCAGGACGCAAAAGCGAAGTTGACGCTGACTGCGAACTGAAATAGAAGTTGCAACCCCGCCGGTTGAAGCGAAGCCGGCAAGCAACAAGGTCACAACAAGCGGCTCGGTCTTTGAAAACCAAATAGCAAGCCCAAGAAGTAATGGATTGCGGAAACCGCAGTCAATTTTTTGAGGGTGCTTCACCTTGAGGGCAGCGCTGAA
>JAFADT010000953.1 GCA_023424585.1 Pseudomonadota bacterium | reverse complement strand
ACACGAGCAGCCGCCCCCCTTGAAGCAGGCCCCCTTCGCGAGGGGGCAGCGGCCGTGGCGGCCCGCCTCGCAGGGCGTCGGGCGTCTCTTGCGGTTGCGCGGGTGCTAGTTACGGCCGCTGCGGGGGGCGGCTGCTCAGCCCCTGTCGATCTCAGCGGAAGCCGCCGGATGGATCATTCCGGCACTCGGTTCTCGCCTTCCGCCCCATTTCCCCACATGATCGGGACCGTCCCACCCGGCCAGAGTATTTTGGGTAAGGTCGAGGTGATCCTTGATTGACTTGTCCAGGAAATAGGGTTACGGACGCCCCCTTTCCAATGTACGGGTCGCGCCGGTTTCCCAGGCGCCGCCTTCAGCTCAGGAGTCGTCGTCGTGTCCAAGCGCACGTACCAGCCGTCGAAGATCCGGCGCAACCGCGCCCACGGGTTCCGTAAGCGGAACGCCACCAAGTCCGGCCGGGATGTCCTCAAGCGCCGCCGCGCGAAGGGCCGCAAGCGCCTGGTGGTGTCGTCGTTCAAGAAGTAACCGGACGCACGGACGATGGCCGAGGGAGCGGCGCCGCGGGTGCCTCAGGCAACCGACGAGCGCTTCCCCAAGGCCCTTCGCCTGCTCCACCGTCGTGAGTTCCTCGAAGTCCAGGAGCGCGGTCAGAAGATTCCGTCCGACTGCCTCCTGGCCCTCGTCCAACGCAACGCCCTGGCGCACTCCCGCATCGGCCTCACCGTCTCCAGCAAGGTGGGCAACGCGGTGGTGCGCGCACGCCTGCGCAGAGTGCTCCGCGAGCTGTTTCGCAAGCACCGCGGGCAATGGCCCCCGGGCCTCGACGTAGTCCTGGTCGTTCGCTCCTCGGCGAAGGAGGCCTCCTTCGCGCAAGTTTCCCGTGCGTTCGACGGCGTCACCCGTAAGCTGCAACGGCTCTTTCCGGCACCTCGCGTGCCCCCCAGAGAGCCTGCCCCATGAGTCCACTCGCCTTCGTCATCGCCCTGCCCATCCGCTTCTATCGGCGGTTCCTGGGGCCGCTGTTGCCGAAGGCGTGCCGGTTCCATCCCTCCTGCTCCACCTACGCCATGCAGGCGCTGGAGAAACACGGCGGTTTGAAGGGCAGCGCCCTCACCGTCTGGCGCCTGCTGCGCTGCCAGCCATTCCACCCCGGTGGATTCGATCCCGTCCCCTGACGGTTTGCTTCCGCCCGCCCTCCGGCGCCGTGCCGCCGGCACAGGGAACTCCATGACGAACGACCCGCTGTCGCCCCAGTCCAACGATTCGCAGAAGCGGCTGCTCCTGGCGCTCGCCCTCTCCTTCGCGGCCACCGCTGCCTACACCTTCTTCTTCGCCCCCAAGGGGCCGCCCCCGGGCGCGGAAGGGGCGGACGCGGGCGTCGAAGTCGCCGCGACGGTTGACGCCGGCACCCCGGGCATGGCCGCCGTGCCGCCGCCGGGCACCCCGGGCGAGGACGCGGGCACCCACGCCGAGGAGGCCCCGCCGCCCCCCGCGCGCACCGTGGAGTTCAGCCGCCCGGAGGTGAAGTACACCTTCTCCTCCGAGGGCGCCGGCCTCACCGCCGCCGTGCTCCAGGGCACGAAGATGCGCGAGCAGCAGTCGCTCACCGTCAAGGAGGGCTTCGAGAAGCTCTTCGGCAAGGACATCCCCCCGCCGCCGCAGATGAACGTGGCGCACCCGGTGCCCGGCCAGCCCCTGCCGCTCGCGGTGACCATCGAGGGCAGCGCGCCGCTGGCCGCGAACACCCGCTACGCCGTGCAGGAGGGCCCCACCGACAACGGCGGCAGCGTGGCGTTCACCGGCCGCCAGGGGCCGTGGGAGGTGACGAAGACGATCCTGTGGCCGCGCGACGGCTTCGAGTTCACCTACACCCTGCAGGTGCGCAACACCTCCGCCCAGCCGCAGGCGGGCGAGCTCAAGGTGCACTACGGCCGCGCCATCGACCCGGAGTTCGAGCACGCCCCGTCCTTCTTCGGTGGCGTGGGCAACCTGAGCCGCTCCGCGTGCTGGGTGGAGGACAAGCTCCACAACCTGTCCCCGGGCGACAAGCCGCCGGAGGAGACGCGCGGCCCCATCTCCTTCTTCGGCATCAACCAGCAGTACTTCCTGTCCGCGCTCTACCCGCTGGACGGCGCGCTCAACGGCCACTGCACGCTGACCGCCACGCCCACCGCGCGCGAGGTGTCCGCGGGCTTCCCGCTCAACGTGGCCCCCGGCCAGGTGGCCACGTTCCGCTTCGGCGGCTACCTGGGCCCCAAGGACCCGGACCTGCTGCGCCCGGTGCCCGGCGCGGAGCTGAGCGCCGCGGCCGGCCTGTCCGCCACGCCCTACCACCCCCGGCTGGAGGACACGGTCGACTTTGGCATCTGGGCGGTGGTCTGCAAGCTCCTGCTCGCCATCATGAAGTTCTTCCACGGCATCGTGGGGAACTGGGGCGTCGCCATCATCCTGCTCACCGTGGTGGTGAAGCTGGCGCTCCTGCCGCTCACCTACCGCTCCATGGTCAGCATGGAGGCGGTGAAGGTGCTCCAGCCGAAGATGGATGAGATCCGCAAGAAGTTCGCGGACGACAAGGAGCGCCAGAACCTGGAGATCATGAAGCTGTACCAGGAGGCGAAGGTGAACCCCCTGGGCGGCTGCCTGCCGCTGCTCATCCAGATGCCGGTGTGGATCGCGCTGTTCACGTCGCTGCGCAACAGCTTCGAGATCTACGGCGAGCCCTTCTTCGGCCCCATCTGGCGCGACCTCACCTACAAGGACCCCACGTACATCCTGCCGCTGGCCTTGGGCGTGTCGATGATCATCACGCAGAAGATGCAGCCGCAGATGATGGACGCGGCGCAGGCGCGGATGATGACCTGGATCATGCCCATCATCTTCACCTTCACGCTGCTGCAGTACCCGGCGGGCCTGTCGCTCTACATCTTCACGAACAACGTGCTCTCCATCGGCCAGCAGTGGGGCCTGCGCAAGTGGCTGGACCGCAAGAAGAACCAGACGGGCGGCGGGACGCCGGCGATGGCCGCCACCGCCGGGGGAGGCAAACGCAAGTGAGCGCGACACAGGGCGTGGCGGGCGGCGCGGACTTCCGCCCTCGGGTGGAGAAGCTGCTCACGGACATCCTCGGGCTGATGGGGTTCCCGGCGCGGCTGGACCTGCAGGACGCCGCCGACGGCAGCCTGTCCGTGGCGCTCCACTTCGAGTCCGGCGCGCCTCCGGGCGTGGAGCCGGGCAAGCGCAGCCAGGTGCTGGATTCGCTCCAGTTCCTGCTCAACAAGATGCTCCACCGCCCCGGCGTGGAGCGCCGCTGGGTGATGCTGGGCGCGGGCGCGCACCCGGAGCCCCGGCCG
>JAFADT010001006.1 GCA_023424585.1 Pseudomonadota bacterium | reverse complement strand
ATCCCCATGGGCGTGGAGGGCATGAAGGCCGTCAAGGCGCTCACCGCGGACGGCATCCGCACCAACGTCACCCTCTGCTTCTCCGCCAACCAGGCCCTGCTGTGCGCCAAGGCCGGCGCCACGTACGTGTCGCCCTTCGTGGGCCGGCTGGATGACATCTCCCAGGACGGCATGGAGCTCATCGCCCACATCCTGGAGATCTACCAGAACTACGACTTCACCACGCAGGTGCTGGTGGCCAGCGTGCGCAACCCCGTCCACGTCCTCCAGGCCGCGCGCCTGGGCGCGGACGTCGCCACGCTGCCCTACAACGTCATCACCCAGCTGGCGAACCACCCCCTCACCGACGCGGGCATCCAGAAGTTCCTCGCGGACTGGGAGAAGGTCCCCAAGCAGGCGAAGCCCGCCGGGAAGTAGTCCCCCCGGCCGTCCAGACGTCCCCCCGTCCCGGGTTCCGGTGTCCCTGGAACGACGGGGGGACCCTCGCGGGGGCTGGCGCCAGGACGGCGGGAGCGGTATGGCAGGGGAGCGGATTGATATTTGAATCAACCCTCCCGGAGCCCGCCTCATGGATTTCCAGCTCAGCGAAAACCAGCGCGCCTTGCAGGACGCCGCGCGCAAGTACGCCCGCGACGTGGTGCGCCCCAAGGCCCCCCACTACGACGAGACCTCTGACTTCCCCAAGGACCTCATCTCCGCCGCCTTCGAGCTGGGCCTGCTCAACATGGCCATCCCGGCGGAGTACAACGGCGTGGGCCTGACGCACCTGGAGCAGGTCATCGTCTGCGAGGAGCTGGCGTGGGGCTGCGCGGGCGTGGCCACGTCCCTCATCGCCAACGACCTGGCGAACCTGCCCATCATCCTCGCGGGCACGGATGACCAGAAGAAGCGCCTGCTGGCCCCCTTCGGGGAGAAGCTGAAGCTCAGCTGCTTCTGCCTCACGGAGCCCGCCGCGGGCTCGGACGTGGCGGCCATGAGCACCACCGCGCGCCGCGAGGGGGACGAGTACGTCCTCAACGGCAGCAAGTGCTTCATCACCAACGCCGGCTACGCGGAGCAGTTCACCGTGTTCGCCACGCTGGACAAGGGCAAGAAGCACAAGGGCATCACCTGCTTCGTCGTGGAGGGCCGTCCGCAGGGCCTCACCACCGGCAAGCACGAGAACAAGATGGGCCAGCGCGCCAGCAACACCACCACCGTCACGTTCGACGAGGTGCGCGTCCCGGTGAAGAACCGCATCGGCGAGGAGGGCGAGGGCTTCAAGATCGCCATGGCCACGCTGGACAACAGCCGCCCGCTCACCGCGAGCATCTCCATCGGCATCGCGCGCGCGGCGCTGGAGCACTCGCTGGAGTACTCGGCGCAGCGCCACACCATGGGCAAGCCCATCCGCGAGCACCAGGCCGTCCAGTTCATGCTGGCGGAGATGGCCATGAACACGCACGCCGCGCGCCTGCTCACCTGGGAGAGCGCGCAGGTGCTGGATGAAGGACAGCGCAACACCCTCCAGTCCAGCTACGCGAAGTGCTTCGCCGCGGACATGGCCATGAAGGTCGCCACGGACGCGGTGCAGGTGTTCGGCGGCTACGGCTACATGAAGGAATACCCCGTGGAGAAGCTGATGCGCGACGCCAAGCTCATCCAGGTCTACGAGGGCACGAGCCAGGTGCAGCGCCTGGTCATCGCGAAGGAACTGTTCAGGTAGAAAAGCAAAACTGTGCCCGGCGGGGCTTTCCCGTTGCCGCCGCCGTGCGCGGATGTCTATTACTCCGGCCCTGATGCGCGACGCGTCAAGCGCCCCGATTCCAAACACTCCCCACTGAGGAGAAGCCCGCCGTGAAGATTCTCGTCACCGCCAAG
The DNA here is from genome assembly GCA_023424585.1 of Pseudomonadota bacterium. GTDB lineage: Bacteria > Myxococcota > Myxococcia > Myxococcales > Myxococcaceae > Corallococcus. Next base: position 4,619 of record JAFADT010001006.1, on the reverse strand, counting down.
CGCGTGGAAGATCCCGAGTCGAAGATCAAGGTGAAGCCGGACGGCTCGGACATCGTGAAGGAGGGGTTGAAGTACAAGATCAACCCCTTCGATGAAATCGGCGTGGAGGAGGGCCTGCGCCTCGCGGCGAAGCACACCGGCGAGGTGGTGGTGGTCTCCATCGGCGGCAAGGAGGTGCAGGAGCAGCTGCGCCACGCGCTGGCCATGGGCGCCAACCGCGCCATCTGGGTGAACCACACGGGCCCGCTGGATCAGCTGGGCATCGCGGCGCTGCTCCAGAAGGTCGCGGAGAAGGAGAAGCCGGACATCGTCCTCCTGGGCAAGCAGTCCATCGACGACGACCAGAACCAGGTGGGCCAGTACCTGGCCGAGTTCCTGGGCTGGGGCCAGGCCACGTTCGCCTCCAAGGTGGAGTCGCTGGAGAGCGACCAGGAGAAGAACAAGGTCCCGGCGGTGGTGCTGTCCGCGGACAAGAAGAGCGTCCAGGTGGTGCGTGAGGTGGACAACGGCCTGGCGACCCTGGAGGTCCAGCTGCCCGCCATCGTCACCACGGACCTGCGCCTCAACCAGCCGCGCTACGCCAGCCTCCCGGGCATCATGAAGGCGAAGAGCAAGCCCATCGAGGAGCTGACGCCGGCGGGCCTGGGCGTGGACGTGGCCCCGAAGATCCAGGTGCTCAAGCTGGCGTCGCCGCCGGCGCGCAAGGCGGGCATCAAGGTTCCGGACGTGGCCACCCTGGTGGAGAAGCTGCACAACGAGGCGAAGGTCGTCTGACCGCCGCTGCCAACCCTTCCAAACGATTCCGGAGACAGACACACCATGTCCATCGTCCTCATCGTCGCCGAGCAGCAGCCGGACGGGAACCTGCGCAAGGCCTCCCTCAACGCCATCGCCGCGGGCAAGCAGCTGGCGGACAAGGCCGGCGCCGAGCTGCACCTCGTCCTCCTTTCCAAGGACCCGTCCAAGCTGGCGGAGGAGCTCAAGGGCTCCGGCGCCAAGGTCATCCACACCGCCGCCGCTCCTGAGTTCGAGCACTACCTGGCGGAGGTCTACGCCCCCGTCGTCGCCGGCCTGGCGCAGGAGCTGAAGGCGTCCTTCGTGGGCGCGGCCTCCACGGCGCAGGGCAAGGACCTGCTGCCGCGCGTCGCCGCCCGGCTGAAGGCCGCCATGGCCACCGACATCACCGGCATCAACGGCAGCGGCGCGGACATCACGTTCACCCGCCCCATGTGGGCCGGCAACGTGTTCGCCGAGGTGAAGCTCGCCACGCCGGTGCAGGTCATCAGCATCCGCGCCACGGAGTTCAGCGCGGCCGAGGCCGCGGGCGGGGCCGCGGAGGTGAAGTCCTTCCAGCCGAAGCTGGAGGCCTCCAAGACGAAGTTCGTCGCCTTCAACGAGGTGAAGAGCGCCCGCCCGGAGCTCACCGAGGCCAGCGTGGTGGTGTCCGGCGGCCGCGGCACCAAGGGCGACTTCAAGGAGATCGAGGCCCTGGCGGACCTGCTGGGCGCCGCGGTGGGCGCGTCCCGCGCGGTGTGCGACGCGGGTTGGGTGCCCAATGACCTCCAGGTCGGTCAGACGGGCAAGGTCGTCGCGCCGAAGCTCTACATCGCCGCGGGCATCAGCGGCGCCATCCAGCACCTGGCCGGCATGAAGTCCTCGAAGACCATCGTCGCCATCAACAAGGACCCGGAGGCGCCCATCTTCCAGGTGGCCGACTACGGCCTCGTGGACGACCTCTTCAAGGTCCTGCCCGCGCTGCGCGAGAGCATCCAGAAGCTGAAGTAGTCCGCTGCCGCCGTCCTGACGGCGGACCGTGACATCCGAGGGGCGCGTCGCCGGAAGCCTTCCGGGGGCGCGCCCTTCGTCGCGTCGTGGCGCCCGTGGGCCCTACAGCTCGATGTCGTGGTCGCGGTCGGGCTTCCCCTCCGCTGGCGGCGCGTCGGGCCCGGCCTCATCCGGCCGCTCGCCGGGCTCCAGCTCGTGGGGGACCTCGGGCTCCTCGGGAGGCGCCTCGCCCGTGTCGAGCAGGTCGATGCGGCTGCCGTCCTCCAACTGGACGTAGAGGGTGCGGAAGGTCCATGACTCGCCGTCCTTGTCCGCCACGGCGTGGAGGGTGCCGTCCGCCTTGGGGCCATCCAGCGGGACGGTGAACTCCGCGTGGGCGCGGCCGTTGACGCTGCTCACCTGCGAGTGGCTGGGGAAGCCCGGCTTGAAGGTGCCGCCCAGGGCCCGCTGCACGTGCGGATCCTCCTGGGCCTCGGCGATGGCGTCCGTGTACGCGCCCATGTCCTTGAAGGACGCGTAGCCCCAGCCCACGGCGACGGCCGCGAGGCAGAAGCACGAGCCCAGCATCCCCAGGCAGCCCACGGGCACCGCCCACTTCCAGTTGCGGCTCCACCACCCCTGGCGGGGCGCGGGTGCGAAGTCTCCCTCGGGACGCGTCGGCGGCATGGGCCCTCCTGTCCTGGACCTGGGGCCGTGTCATAGCCGGTTCCGGACGAAGCGGGGCAGGGCCTGCACCGGAGGCGGGCTTCGGGGGCGCCTTCATGACAGAGTGGAGGTCATGCCCCCTGGTGGCGTCTCGACGGCCGAGCTCGCGGACCTGCTTGCGGCGCTGCCCTTCGGCCACCGGCTGTGGGTGCGCGGCATGGGGCGGTGTCTCTACCCGCTCCTGCGCAGCGGGGACGCGGTGCGGCTGCTGCGCTGCGGGCCGGAGCGGCTGGCGCGCGGGGACGTGGCGCTGGTGCGGCACGGGCCCCGGCTGGCCGCGCAGGTGGTGCTGTCCACGGAGCCCTGGGTGACGGAGTCGCTGTTGGGCGGTACGGACGTAGCGGGCGGGGAGCTGGTGGGGCGCATCATCGCGCTCAAGCGGGGGCGCTGGGTGGTGCGGCTGCCCCGGCCCACGCGGCCCGCGCTGTTCCTCCTCCAGCGCACGCTGTCCGGCGTGTGGACGCAGCCCGCGTCCCGGAGGGTGTTCCGCCAGCTGCGCGACCTGTTCTCCGGGTGGACGAAGCCGCTGCGCCGCCACTTCGTGGGCCCGCTGGAGATCCGGCTGGTGCGCCCGGAGGACCTGGACGCGCTGCTCTCCTTCGCCACCGAGCGGCTGGTGGTCTCCGGCGCCTTCCTGCGCCGCCAGCTGCGCGACCGGTGGGGCCTGCCCCCGGACCGGCGCGTGGGGGCGGCGGCGGGCGCGTTCGACGCGCAGGGGCACCTGCTCGGCTTCGCGTGGGCGGACGACTACCACCAGGAGGGGCTGGCCCTGGACGGCTTCTGGGTGCGCTCGCTGGTGGTGTCGCCGCGGGTGCGGCGCATGGGCGTGGCCACCGCGCTGGTGCGGTGCCTGCTGGAGGAGATCCAGCGGCAGGGCGCGGACCGGCTGCACGCGGACATCGACGAGGACAACACCGCGTCCCTGCGGACCTTCTCCGGCCTGGGGTTCCAGCCCGCGCCGGAGGCGCTGACCACCGCCACGAACCAGCAGTGGGACGCGGCCGGAGGCAGCAAGCGACTGGTCGTGCTGGTGCGCCCGCTCCCCCCCTGACGCCCGACGGGGGTTGCGCTTCGCCGGTGGCTGGGCCAAACGGCGGGGTGTTCTGCCTCGGTTGCGTGGGCAGGGAAGGTGGAGCCGGTGTCTGAAGGGCGCGAGGGTGTGCAGTGGCGGGCGGACGGAGCGCTGGTGCTCCTCACCGTCTTCTGGGGTTTGACGTTCGTGGTGGTGAAGGACGCGCTCGCGTTCGCGGATCCGTTCACCTTCCTCACGCTGCGCTTCCTCGTGGGGGCGGCGGTGCTGGGGGCCCTCGCGCGCGGGCGGATGTTCGCGCCCGGCATCGTCCCCAGGGGGCTGCTCCTGGGGGCGGTGCTGTTCCTGTGCTTCGCGCTCCAGACGGTGGGGCTGACGGACACCACGCCGTCGCGCGCGGCGTTCCTCACCGGCCTCAACGTCCTCTTCGTCCCGCTGATGTCCATGGTGCTGCTCAAGCGGTTGCCCCGGTGGGGCACCGCCGTGGGGGTGGTGCTGGCGGCGGTGGGGCTGTACTGGCTGACGCGGCCCACCGAGGAGGTCCTGCCGGGGGACGTGGGCGGGCTGCGCCTGGGGGACTGGCTGTCCTTCGGGTGCGCGGTGGCGTACGCGGGGCACATCCTGCTCACCGAGCGCTTCGCCACGAAGGACAACGCCCTGGGCCTGGTGGCGGTGCAGCTCGCGGGCGTGGCGGCGCTGTCCGCCCTGGGGCTGCCCTTCGTGGAGCGCAAGCTGGAGTGGACCCCGCAGCTCGTGGGGGCGGTGCTCGCGTGCGGCGTGCTCGCGAGCGCGCTGGCCATCCTGGTGCAGACCTGGGGCCAGGCGCGCACCAGCGCGGTGCGCGCGGCGCTCATCTTCGCGCTGGAGCCGGTGTTCGCCTCGGCCTACTCCGTCGCGGTGGGCCGCGAGGTGCTGGGCCTGAAGGAGTGGCTGGGCGGCGCGCTCATCGTCGTGGGCGTCTTCGCGTCGGAGCTGGGCACGGTGGTGTGGGACGGATGGCGGGCGCGGGGCCGCACGCCCGCCGCCTGAGCGTCCGACGCGTGGGGTGGGGCGCCCGGCCCGGGGGCGCGGGCGGCCGGGCCGCGCTATAGACAGCGTC
>JAFADT010000907.1 GCA_023424585.1 Pseudomonadota bacterium | reverse complement strand
CGCTCGCGGAGGTGACGGAGCTGTGGCCCGCGGAGGGCGGCGGCTACGTGGTGCGGTACCTGGACCACACGGACTCGCCGGAGGGCGTGCCGCGCGAAGGCCCCCAGTCGATGATGCCGCGCAGCACCGTGACGGCGGACCGGCTGGTGCTGGCGGCGGGCACGTTCGGCACCACGTTCCTGCTCTTGAAGAACCAGCGGAGCTTCCCGGGGCTGAGCCGACGGCTGGGCACGCGCTTCTGCGGCAACGGGGACCTGCTGGGCTTCATGCGCCAGTGCCACGATTCGAGCACCGGCCGGCGGCTGCCGCGCATCCTGGAAGGCGGGCACGGGCCGGTCATCACGAGCGCGCTGCGCTTCCGGAGTCAGGAGGAGGGCGGCACGGGCCGGGGCTACTACATCGAGGACGCGGGCTACCCGGAGTTCGTCAACTGGCTCTACGAGGGCGCGCACCAGGTGCCGCTGGTGAGGCGCGGCCTCAAGCTGGCGTGGCGCCTCGTCCGCGGGTGGACGGGGCACACGCACGACTCCGACGTGAGCGAGGAGATCGCCGAGCTGCTCGGAGACTGCCTGGGCTCCGCGACGTCGTTGCCGCTCCTGGGCATGGGGCGCGACATCCCCGATGGCCACATGCGGCTGACGAAGGACGGGATGCTGGACGTCGACTGGCGGATGCGCAGCTCGCGCGAGTACTTCCACCAGGTGCGCCAGTCGATGGCGGACATCGCGCGGACGCTGGAGGGGCGGTTGATGCAGAACCCGCTCAGCTACTTGAGCCGGGTCATCACCGTGCACCCCCTGGGCGGCTGTCCCATGGGACGCGGGCCGGACGAGGGCGTGGTGGACTCGACGGGGGAAGCCTTTGGCCACCCGGGCCTGTACGTGGCCGATGGCTCGATGATGCCGGGCCCCACCGGCCCGAACCCGAGCCTCACCATCGCAGCGCTCGCGGACCGCTTCGCGGACGCGCTCATCGATTCGCACCGCAGGACCGAGCAGGGACGGGCATGGCGGGCAGCGGAGGAGGGGCCATGGCCGTCCGCGCCTCCGATGTGAGCCACGTCCCGGGCCGCCGCGTCGAACCCGCGGCACCGGAGACGCCCCCGGGGCGGAAGATGGTGTCCTGGTATGACCCGGCCGTGCTCGTGAAGTCGGGGGTGAAGGCGCTGCTGTCGGGGACGTTCGGGCAGCAGGCGGACCGGCGGCTCCTGGACGCGGTGGCCCGGCAGCAGCCGCTGGCGTTCGACTACTCGGTGGATGACACGGGCCAGCCGCGCGACGAGCTGTGGCTGGACTACGTGGCGGACCTGGGGGACGGCTGGGACTCCACCTACGCGGTGGCGTCCGCGGTGATGGCGCCGGAGCTGGCGCTGACGGATGAAGCCGGCGAGACGCACGTCACTCGGGGCGGGGACGTGCTCGTGTTCGGCGGGGACGAGGTGTACCCGACCGCGAGCGTGGACGAGTACCAGGCGCGCACGGTGGTGCCCTACGAGGACGCGCTGAACCGGCGGCGCCAGCGGCCACACCTGTTCGCGGTGCCGGGCAACCACGACTGGTACGACGGGCTGGTGTCCTTCACGCGCCTGTTCTGCCAGGGGCGGCGCTCCCATGGCTGGCGCACGCGGCAGCGGCGCAGCTACTTCGCGCTGCGGCTGCCGCACGGCTGGTGGCTGCTGGGCACGGACATGCAGCTGGAGTCCGACCTGGACGCGCCGCAGGTGGAGTTCTTCCAGGAGGTGGCCGCGCGGATGCAACCCACGGATCGCGTCATCCTCTGCAATGCGGAGCCGGCGTGGGTGAAGCAGCAGGTGATGCCTCGCGCGGGCCGCGGCTTCCTGGACCACAACATCGACTTCCTGGAGCAGCAGGTGCTGGGGAAGAAGGTGAGCGTCTTCCTGGCGGGGGACCTGCACCACTACCGCCGGCACGAGAACGCGGACGGGCGGCAGAAGATCATCGCGGGTGGGGGCGGGGCGTTCCTGCATCCCACGCACCTGCCCAAGGTGGATCAGCGTCCGGGAGGCTTCGTGCAGAAGGCGAGCTACCCGCCCCAGCGGACGTCACAGTGGCTCGCCTGGCGCAACCTGCTGTTCACCGCGATCAACCCGTGGTTCGGCGTGTTCATGGGCGCCGTCTACGCGCTGCTGGGGTGGGGCGTTGCCGCGAACCTCAACGTGGGGGCGGAGGGGGCGCCTTCGTTCAGGGAGCTCATCAACGCGGCGTCTCCGAGCGCGGGCTCATTGGTGCTGGGGGCCGGGGTGGTGCTGGGCACGGTCGCGTTCGCGGACGGCCGACGGGGACCGCTCTGGAGGCGGACCGCTGGCGTCGTGCATGGGCTGGCGCACCTGGTGGTGGCGCTGCTGCTCACGTGGGGTGTGTCCGCCATCGCAGCGCCGCTGGCGGCGGAGCTTCAGTGGAGTTTGCGGCGGGACCTGCTCAGTGGGCTGTTGCTGTTTGGTGGTGGCGCGCTGGTGGGGCCGCTGGTGGTGGGCGCGTACCTGCTGCTGTCGCTCAACGTGTTCTCCTGTCACCCCAATGAGGCGTTCTCGTCGCTGTCGATTCCGGACTGGAAGAACTTCCTCCGGCTCCACTTCGACGCGGAGGGCCACCTCACGGTGTACCCGGTGGGGCTCCGGCGCGTGCCTCGGCGGTGGAAGCGGGGACGTTCGTCCGAGGACCCGGCCTGGGTGCCGGACCCGGCGGACACGCGGGCGACACCGCCGAGGCTCATCGAGAACCCCATCGTCATCCGCCGGACGAAGGCACTTCCGATGCTGGAGGAGACTGGTCCGCCCGGACCCACGGAGATGATGGTGGACGAACACCCACTCGACGGAGGGGTTTGAGCGGCGCGGGCCAAAGTCCTACGCTGCGTCTCATATGAAGGCGATGCTCCTGTCCCTGCTCTTCCTCGGCGCCGCGCCGTCCGGCCCCGCGCCGTCGTCCCTGCCTCCCGAAGCGCTGGGCGCGCCCCCGCTCGTGGATACCTCTCCCACCGCGTGGTCGTGCACCATCGACACGCTGCGTGCCGGGAAGGAGTGCGTGTTCGAGGCGGAGGTTCCCCCCGCCAAGGGCACGAACACGGACGTGGAGTCCGCCAACATCAAGCTGCTGAAGGACGCGTCTCGCGCCCTCTGCTCGGAGGCCGTCAGCAATGCGCGCGACGGCACGCCGGACCCCAAGCTCGTCGCCGTCTGCGAGCGCAAGTACGCGGACGTCGTGGGCCGCTGCGGCATCGATGGCAACACGCCCGTGGTGGACGCCAAGGGCCGCTTCGCGCCCGCGGCACGCGCCTGCTACCGCGCGCTGTCCTCCGTGCTCCAGGACGTGCAGTTGATGGGCTCCGTGGCCTCCACCTGCTGTGAGTGCGCCGCGCGCAGCCAGTGCCCTGGCACCGGCGAGAGCTGCTACGCCGACGTGTCGCGGCAGCAGGCCGGGCCCACCATGCTCGCGTGCATGGACGACCGCTGCCACGACGCCTGCTCCATGATGCTGCCCCCGTCCGCGTCCATTCCGCGCCAGGCGCCGTCCCGCGCGAGCCAGCCGCACTCAGACTCCGCCGCGCTGTAGCGCCCGCGCCTCCAGGCCCGCGGCAGGGCCTTCGCGCTTCAAGTCCATCCGCCAGCTCGCGCACGCCGCCGCGCGAAAGGCCTTCGCCGTCCCGGCCCAGCCGCCCTTCAAAGGAGCCCCGCGCCATGACCCGTCTTCCGTTTCTGACTCTCCTGGGTGCGCTCGCCACCGGCTGCGGCGCCTCGCACTCCCACGTCGCGCTGGAGGACCGCGCCCTCACGGACGCGCCGCCCCCTACGACGCCGCCCCCCGCGTCCCGTCGCGCCGCCGCCTCCGAGGAGCCGCCTGCGTCGCCTCATGACGCCCGCGCGTTCCTGGCCCGCTACTCCACGCCCGCCGCCTGCGAAGCCGCCGCCCGCAAGCTCCAGGCGACCTCTCGCGACGACGCGTGGCTGGCCCTGAAGGTCTGCGCGGAGGCCCCCGGCTTCACCCAGCTGGGCGCCGTGCTGGGCAGCGCCTGGGCGGAGGACCTGCGCGTGCGTCCGGACGCCGCCAACCTCATCGCTCGCGTGGTGGCCCAGCGCGGCGGCAGCGTGGACGGGGAGCTGCGCCTGCTCCACGCGCGCAAGGTGCCCATCTTCTCGCTCGCGTCCGCCATCGCCCAGCCGGACACCTACCGCGGCCGCTACGTGCTGCTGCGCGCGCAGGTGGCCGACCAGCGCTCGGACGGGGAGCGCCCCACGCTGTGGCTGGTGGAGCAGGGCCTCCAGTCCGTGGCCTCCCGCCGCGAGGTCGGCGTCGCCTACAACACCGACACCGTGTCGGAGACCTCCGGCAACCTGGGCGGACAGACGGCGCTCACCGGCGAGGGCCGCGTGGGCGGCTCCATCTACACCCGCGAGAGCACCACCCAGTCCGCCTCCGAGCGCACCTACGACAACCTCTCCGACGAGACCGGCCGCGAGGCCCTGGGCCGGCTGGCCGCGCCGGATCCCTTCCTGGAGACCCGCCGCGACTACGTCATCCTCGCGCGCTTCGACGGCCTGCGCGTCACCTCAGGCATGACCAACGACGACGAGGACGAGGGCCCGAAGATCCCCGTGCTCACCATCGTCAGCTACCACCTGCCGCAGGCGCTCGCCGTCTACTGACGGGCCGCTTCGCCCGTCAGCGCTTCACCGGCGCCGCAGCCGCCGTCGCGGTCGGATCTCGCGACGGCGTGCCGGAGTAGATCTCCACGTCGGCGGCCACCCACGTCCCCAGCCGCTCGCCGTAGGTCGTGTGGACCAGCGCG
>JAFADT010000883.1 GCA_023424585.1 Pseudomonadota bacterium | reverse complement strand
GCGGTGGTGCGCGAGGAGCTGGGGCGCGTGGTGGTGGAGGAGCAGTCGCACCGCCGCGCCATCGAGGACGCGTGCCTGGAGCGCCTGACGAAGGCCGGCACGACGCTGGAGCCCGCGCTCGCGCTGGAGGAGCGCCTGTTCGACGCGTTCCTCACCCAGTTGGAGAAGGACGTGGCCCAGGCGCTCGCGGGGCCGCAGGCGGCCTGAGCCGCGTCACGCGCCGCCGTCCCCGTCCGGCGGCGCGTCCTCTCCGTCTCCGCCCACGCCGGTGAGCACCAGCCTGCCGCCCGTCCACTCCGCCTGGAGGTTCCTCGCGCGGCGCGCGCGCTTGCGGCTCAGCTCCACCCCCACCGCGTCCAGGCCCAGCGCGTTGGCCACCGCGAGCGCGGTGCCGTGGCCGCAGAAGGGGTCCACCACCGTGCGCGTGCGCGTCTGCTCCAGGATGAAGCGGCACGCCACCATGCACGCGTGGAGCCCCATGCCCCGCGTCCACGTCACCTCGCCGGCTTCCGGCATCACGTCCGCCGTGGACCTCGCCGCGTCCGCCTTCAACCCCCGGCTGAAGCACAGCAGGTGCGAGTACGCCGGCCGCCCGAACGTCACCGTCCCCGGCGCCCGGCGACACACCACCTTGTGCCAGAGCGTGTCGAAGCCCTCGGCCTCCGCCGCCTTCGACACCAGGTAGCCCTTGTCCACCCAGGCCCCGTCCTTCTTCACGTCCGACTGGTAGAACACCGCCACCCCGTCCGCTGGCACCCGCGACAGCACCTTCGCCGCCGCCCCCACGAACCAGCCCTTCCACTGGGGCACCGTGAGCGAAGGGAACTCGGAGACGTCCGGCAGCGACGCCACCACCGAGCACCCCTCCAGCACCGGCCTCGCCTCCAGCCAGGCGAGCGCGTCCTCGCAGTACACCGTGCGCTTCGCTCCCGCCGTCCCGCTGCGTCCGTCCGTCATGACGCGCCCGAGTCTGCCGGAAGCGCCCACCCGCTCCCACCTCTCATTCCGAGCGCGCGCACCTACCCTCCAGGACTGCTCGCCCCTGGGACCGTCAGGCAACCCCCGAGCATATGGACGGCCATGCCCCAGTCGTGGCTTGCTACGCCTCCCCTGCAAGACGTGACTTCTCAGCCTATCCCCCAGAAGAGGACAGCCCCCATGCCCACGACGAACGCGACGGATGGAACTCCCCTGCACTACCGGGTGTTCGGGGATGGCCCTCGCGACGTGGTGCTGGTGCACGGGTGGATGGTGTCCGGCGCGGTGTGGGACCCGATGCTGGAGAAGCTGGACATGACCGGCCTGCGCCTCATCGTCCCGGACCACCGGGGCACCGGGCCGTCCGGGCGGCCGTCGTCGGGGTACACGCTGGAGCAGTACGCCAAGGACGTGCTGGCGGTGGCGGACCACGCGAAGGCTCAGCGCTTCGCGCTGGTGGGCCACAGCATGGGCGGGCAGATCGCCAAGTGGATCGCGGCGGAGGCGCCCTCGCGCGTCAGCGGCCTGGTGCTGCTCAACACGGTGCCCGCGGCGGGCCTGCCGCTGCCGCCGGACGCGGCGGGCCTGTTCCGCACCTCCGCGGGCGACCGGGAGAAGCAGAAGACCATCCTGGGCCTGGCCTGCAAGCAGCTGTCGCCGGAGTCGCTGGAGGTCCTGCTGAAGGACTCGGCCGAGGTGTCCAGGGACGCCATCGAGCAGTGCTTCGACTCCTGGACGGCGGGAGGCTTCGCGCACCGGCTGTCCGCCATCACCGCGCCCACGCTGGTGGTGGCCACGGATGATCCGTTCCTGCCGCCGGTGTTCCTCAAGCAGGCGGTGGTGGGGCTCATCCAGAACGCGCGCCTGACGCACCTGCCGGGGCCGGGGCACTACCCCCAGGTGGAGCGCCCGGCGGAGACGGCGGCGCTGGTGTCGGCGTTCCTCGCGGGCAACGCCGCGCAGGCCTGAGGGAGGACGTTCCATGGCCTGGGGGATGTCCTTCGAGCGCGACGTCGAGAACGACGTCGTCACCGCGACCTTCACCGACTGCATCCTGGTGACGGACGAAGACGTGCAGCGCTGGCGCCGCGACGTGGAGGCGCAGTTCGCGAAGTTCAACGGCCGCGTGGACCTGCTCATCAACCTGGATGGGCTCATCGTCCGCCACACGGCGGGGCGCACCTTCGGCAAGGTGCGCCGCGAGGTGCTGGAGCGCAACACGCACCGCTCGTTCCGCTACGGCGGCGACGAGACGACGCTCGTGTTCATCAACACCAGCGGCGCCATCAACGGCGCCGCCGTGAACCACTACCCCACGCGCGAGGCGGCCCTGGCGGCCCTGCTCGCGGAGCGGGACAGCCTGCGCAAGCGCGGCTTCACGCCGTTCCTGCCGGGCGTCGTCAACTCCAAGCCCTGAAGGGCCGCGGGCCTACACGCCGGCGAACCACTCGTAGCCCCGGTCCTCCCAGGTGCCCCCCGTGGCCTCCGGGAGGAAGCGCACGGTGGTGAGGTACTTCACCATCTTGTAGCCCAGCTTCACGCCCGAGTAGAGGCGCAGGGGCGCGCCGTGTCCGGGGATGAGCGGCGCGCCGTTCATGCCGTACGCGAGCACGGTCTGCGGGTGCAGCGCGCTCGGCGCGTCCCAGGAGGAGTAGTAGCCCTGGTCGAACGAGCGGAACTCCACGAACCCCGCGCGCGGATCCGCGCCCACGGCGGCGGCCAGGTCGCTGACGCGCACGCCGTGCCATGACGCCACGGCGCTCCAGCCCTCCACGCAGTGGTGGCGGATCCGGGAGTCGGTGCGGGGCAGCCGCCGCAGCTCCTCCAGCGAGAAGGCGCGCGGCCGGGCCACGAGCCCGCCCACCTCCAGCCGCCAGCCCTCGGGCGCGAGGGGCACGGAGTCGGAGAGGAAGTAGTGGGGGAAGTCGCCGGGCGGGGTGAGCTGCTCGACGGGCTCCTCGGGGGCGAGTCGGGCGGGGTGGAAGAGGGCGGACTGGGCGCGCTGGTTGAAGCGGTCCATGGCGCCGAGGAAGCCCGCGCGCGGGCGCTGGGAGTCGCAGGCGCTGGTGGCCAGCGCGGCGGCGCCCAGGAGGACGCGGCGGCGGGTGAGGACGCGCTCAGGCATGGGGCCTCCTCCCGCCGGTGAGCATCTCCCCGAAGGTGCGCGGGTGCAGGGCGACGAGGACGACGTGGCCCAGGGTGAAGAACGCGAGCAGGGTGAGCATCGCCAGGTGCACGAAGCGCGCGGCGTCGTAGCCACCGAAGAGGGCGGTGAGCCCCTGGAGCTGCACGGGCTTGTAGAGGGCGAGGCCGGACAGGACGGACAGCGCGCCCATGAGCAGGGTGGCGGTGTACGCCAGCCGCTGGAGCCCGTTGTAGAGCCCCACCCGCGCGGGCGCGGGGCGGAGCCGCAGGTAGTACGCGAGCGTGGCCACGGCATCGCGCGCGTCGCGGCGCGGGAGGAACAGGCGGCGGCGCCACTCGCCGCTGAGCGCGAGGTAGAGCACGTACACGAGCCCGTTGAGGGCCAGGAACCAGCCGAACGCGAAGTGCCAGCTCCGCGCGCCCGCGAGCCAGTCCCCCAGCCGCAGCCACGAGGGCGGCACGGCGTCCTGGAAGGGATAGAGCGCATAGGGCCGCCCGCGAGGCCCCATGCGCGGGTACGCGACGAGGATCTGCAACCCGCTGCCCGCGAGGATGGCGAGCAATGGCACGTTGGCCCAGTGCGTGAGCCGGATGGGCCAGGGCTGGGGACGGCGGGACTCGGGAGCGCGCACGCGGCGGAGCCCAGCACTCCGGCGGGGCTCGGGACCATGCGGCGGGAGGGTGATTGCCCTGAGAGGCGGATGGGTCGGCCAAGACAGCGCCGAGCGGGCCCCAGCCCACGGGTCGCGGGGGTCTGGCGGACATCGGACGGCGTGGGGGGCACACGGGGACGATGGCCTCCGCGGATTGGACGCGTGGGAGTGAGCCGGTATCGTCTTCACTCCCCGTCTGACCTCCCCGAGGATGCCGTGACCCTGAAGCCCGCTCATGCGTTGCACCTCGTGGGGATGTTGTTGCTCACCACGGTCGGTTGCGTGGAGGAGGAGCCCGAATTCACGGCGCCGCTGGCCGGTGGCGCGCGGCTCGTGGTCGCGCTGCCCCGGTCCTCGGAGGTCGTCGCGGTGACGGCCCTGGTGACGCACGCGTCGGGCGCCACGGAGTCGAAGGCGCTGACGCCCCAGACGGATCCGAATGGCGGCGTCGCGTGGTCGGCCGTCGTGAAGCCGGAGTCTCCCACCGAGGAGATCCAGCTGACCGTGACCGCCGAGGATGCCGCGGAGGCCGGGAGGGAGTCCCTGCGCCTGGAGACTGGCGTGAAGCTGCCGCTGTATGGCGAAGCACTCGTGGTCCTGGTGCCCCAGCCCGAGTCCGGCCTGCTGGAGCTGGACAATCACTCGCCGCGCATCCATGGAGTGCTCGCGTCACGCTCCATCGTGGCCCCGGGCGACACCGTGGAGTTTCGCGCGGAGGCCAGTGACCTGGACGCGGATGCGCTGACCTATGACTGGAGCGCGACCTCCGGCCAGCTCCGCTGCGCGGACGCGACCTGCGAATGGACGGCGGCGCTCCCGGACCCCGATGCCGGCGTCGACCCGAAGTTCAACCGGGACGCGTTGATCCGCGTGCGCGTCACGGATGCCCGGGGCGCGGAGTCCACGCTCCAGTTCCGCATCGGCATGGGCACCACGCGCGCGGCCCCGACGCTGGAGGAGACGCGGTTCAACCGCGCGCCGGTGGCGTCCTCGGTCGGAGTGCCTCCGCCGCTGGGCCTCAACATGCCCTTCCAGGTCGAGGCGACGGTGACGGACGAGGACGGCCCCCAGGACGTGCTGACGTACGCCTGGAGCGCGACGTGCGAAGGCATCTTCGACGACATCACCCTGGCCACGCCCGTCTTCACGCCGACGGCGGAGCCCTCCGAGTGCGACTGCCAGCTCAAGGCCGTCGTGACGGACGGCTTCGGTGGCGTCACGGAGCAGCTCGTGAACGTGTGCATCCGGGCGGAGGCGCCGCCGGTGCTGGACAGCGCGTCGCAGTCCGCGACGAGTGCGCTCGCCGGGGAGCGCGTGACGTTCACCGCGACGGCGACGGATCCTCGCGGCGAGGCGATGACGTTCGCCTGGACGTCGAACGTGGGGGCGCTCGGCGCGGCGGTGGGGGACGGCACGACGAGCACGGTGGATTGGACGGAGCCCTCCTGCCTGCCGGCGGGTGTGACGCCCACCGTGGAGCTGGTGGCGACGAACGCCTCGGGCGCGAGCGCGCGGCAGTCCTTCTCCGTGGAGTGGGCCGGCCGGCGCTGCGGCCCGGGTGAGTCCCCCTGCCCCGTCACGCTGTCGCCCGGCCAGGTGACGCTGCGCGAGGACTGCGTGGTCCAGAGCGCGATGTTCATCCCGGACGGCTACACGCTCGACGGCGCCGGCCACACCCTGACCGCGTCCGAGGACGGCGCCGGGGACCACTACAAGGGCGCGGTGCTGCGCAACCGGGGCACCGTGGCGAACGTGCGCGACGTCACGGTGACGGCGCGAGGCCTGTCGGACGTGTGTGACGCGGAGGCGGACCGGCTGCGCGGCATCCTGCTGGACGGCGCGAGCGGCACCATCGAGGGCGTGGTGGTGGAGGACCTGCACCAGGCGGACAACATCGGCGGCTGCCAGGAGGGCTTCGCCATCGACGTGCGCAACCTCGCGCCGGACGCCACGCCGGTGACGGTGACCGTCCGGAACAGCCGGCTGACGGGCTACCAGAAGGCGGGCGTGGTGGTGCTGGGACGCGTGGTGGCCACGGTGGAGGACAACACCCTCGACGGCCTGGGCCCCACGGACCGCATCGCGCGCCTCGGCATCCAGCTGGCGCACGGCGTCTCCGGGCAGGTGGTGCGCAACCAGATACAGGGCAACGCGTACCAGTTCGAGCGGGACTACGGCTCCGGCATCCTGGTGTTCGGCGGCCCGTACTACGGCGAGGGAAGCGAGCTGTGCCACGACCTGCGCATCGCGGACAACGTGCTCTCGGAGAACGACGTCGGCGTCAGCCTGCTCCAGGCCATGGACCTCGACTTCACGCCTCCCCCCGAGTCCCAGAACATCCAGGTGGTCGGCAACACGCTGACCAAGACGGAGCTGACGAGCTACTACCAGGCCGCCATCTCGGACAACGGGACCGCGAACCTCCTCAGCCTCAACCGGATCAGCGGTGACGGCTACAACCCGGAGGTGTACCCGGACAACGCCGTCTCCCTGGACGTGACGACCCAGGGCGATGAGCGGCAGGTGGGCTTCGCCACCCCGGCGCGGACGCTGGACGTGGGCGGGTGCTCGGAGGTGCTGGTGGTGCAGGGCTGGGACCTGGCGGGCAACCTGGCCCCGCTGTCCGTGCCGGAGGTGGCGCTGGCCGCGTCGGATCCGGGCACGACCTTCCACCTGCTGCCGGACTGCTCGGACGCGCCCGTGACGGTGGTGAGCCTCAAGAACCCGCAGCGCGAGGGCCTCTTCTACCTCCGCGCCGCGACGGCCGGCCCGCTGACCATCACGGCGACGGGCGACGGCGCGAGCAAGGCCCAGGAGCAGACGGTCCACTGAGCCCCGCCGCGAGCGCGCGGGCCTCGCGGCGTCGGGCCCCGGTGGTCGTGGCGGATGCCGGAGGCCCGCCTCGGCGCGGAGCGCGTGGGGAGCCCGGCGTGTCCAGCCCCGGCGGTCCTGGCGGACGCAGGAAGCCCGCCTCGGTGCTGAGCGCGTGGGGGGCGGTGCGCTCCATGCGTGCATGGGGGCTGACTTCGGGGCTGGTGGAGGACTCGTGCGCCGGATGTTCGCTTCGGCGAGGCGGGCGCGGTACAGGGGGACGCGTGTACGGACGGGCGTTCATTTCCTGGGTGGGGCTCTGTCTCCTGTTGCTGTTTCCCGCGTGCGCGCCGCGAGCCACGAAGCCCGCCGCGCCCGCCGCGCCTGTCGTTCCCGCCGCCCCTGGAGGCGGCGTCGAGGACCTGGCCCGGCGCTACCTGGACGCCTGGGCGCGCAACGACGTGGCGGCGCAGCGCCAGGTGCTCGTGGACGCGCCCCCGGACTTCGACGCGCAGCACGCGCGCTGGAGGCAGGACCTGGGCGTCGTCGCCTCGCGCTTCGACCCGCCGGAGCTCGAGTCCCAGGCCGGCACCACGGCGGTGGTGAGGTTCCGCGGCGTGCACACGCTGCGGGGGCTGGGCGACTGGGAGGTGGAGTCCCGGCTGCGCTTCGAGCTTCGCGCGAAGCGCTGGAGCCTGCGCTGGACGCCGGAGGTGTTCCACCCGGTCGCGCGGCCCGGGGACCGCTTCGGACGCACGCGGACCTGGGGCCCTCGCGCCGCGCTGCTCGATGCGAACGGGGACCCGCTCACGGTGCCGGGCGAGGTGATCCGCATCGGCGTGCTGCCCGGCCGGGTGAAGGACCGCGCGGCCGTGGCCAACGTGCTCCAGGCGCAGCTGGGCGTGGACCCCGCGAAGGTGCTCGCCGCGCTGAGCGCCGCGAGCGCGCAACCCGAGAAGTTCCTCCCGTTCATCGACGTGCGCCAGGAGCGCTACCAGCAGGTGCGGGCCGTGCTCTCGCCCGTGCCCGGCATCTTCTTCCGCAGGGCCTCCGCGCGCCTCACCCCGGCGGAGGGCTTCGCGGCGCACACGCTGGGCCGGGTGGGGGAGGTGACGGCGGAGGCGCTCCAGGCGCTGGGCGCGCCGTACCAGCCGGGCGACCTGGTGGGGCTGTCCGGCCTGGAGCGCGCGCAGGAGCGGACGCTGGCGGGGCTCCCCTCCGGCGAGGTGCGGCTCCAGCGCCGTGCTGGCGGCGGCGTGGTGCTCTACCGCTTCGACGGTGAGCCGGGACGCGCTGTCCGCACCACGCTGCGCAGGGACGTGCAGGCGGCGGCGGAGGCGGCGCTCGCGGACGTCACCCTGCCGGCCGCGCTGGTCGCGGTGAACACGGAGACGGGCGAGGTGCTGGCGGTGGCCAGCCGGCCGCTCGGGGAGGGGTGGCACCGCGCGCTGATGGGGCGCTATCCGCCGGCCTCCACGTTCAAGCTCGTGACCGCGGAGGCGCTGCTCGAAAGCGGCCTGACGCCGGACTCCCGCGTCGAGTGCCCCCTGGAGGTGACGGTGGGCCGCAAGCGCTTCCGCAACTTCGAGTCGGAGGTGCTGGGCCCCACCACGCTGCGCCGGGCGTTCGCGATGTCATGCAACACGACGTTCATCCAGCTGGCGTCGAGGCTGGAGCCCCACGCGCTGGAGGACGCGGCCCGGCGCTACGGCTTCGGGGTGCCCTACGACGTGGGGCTGCCGTCCCCGGGCGCCAGCTTCCCCGTGACGAGCGACGCCGCCGAGCGCGCCGCGGCCGCCATGGGCCAGGGCCGCGTGCTGGTCACGCCGCTTCACATGGCCACCGTCGTGGCGGCGGCGGACACCGGCGTCTGGCGCGCGCCGCGCCTGCTGGCGGACGCGGAGGGCGGCCCGGAGTCGCGGCTGGGCTCGGGCACGTCGGAGGCGCTCCAGGACCTGATGCGCGCGGTGGTGACGGAGGGCACGGCGAAGTCCGCCGCCAACATCATCGGGCTTCGCGGCAAGACGGGCACCGCGGAGTTCGGCACGGACGTGCCGCCGCGGACCCACGCGTGGTTCGTCGGGGTGCGCGACGGCATCGGCTTCGCGGTCTTCGTGGAGGGCGGCGGCGTGGGAGGCCGCGTCGCGCTGCCGCTCGCGGTGCGCTTCCTCCAGGCGCTGGACGCGGCCGCGGTCCTCACCTTCAAGGGCGACGCCAGCTAGCAAGGGCGACGCCAGCCAGGGCACGGGGCCGACCCTCCGAGCGCCGGGCCCCTCCCCGGTAGGATGGCTGGCCCCTCCCCGGGGGACTGCCCACGTTGCCTGGATGGGCAGTGGAGGGTCGCGCGGCCGGGGCGCCAGGCTCGTGG
>JAFADT010000716.1 GCA_023424585.1 Pseudomonadota bacterium | reverse complement strand
TCCTCTTCGGCCTCCTCGGGAGCCTCGTCCTGCATGTCGTCGAGCGGCGGCTCCTCCTGCTCCGGCAGGGGCTCCTCCTCCTCGTCCTCGATCATGTCGTCCGCGGAGGGCGGAGGCGGCTCGTTCTTGCCCTTGATGAGCCGCTCCAGCTCGGCGGCCGTCTCCAGGACGCGCTCGGCGACCTCGCGGCGCACCGGATCATTGTCCAGCCCGTTGGAGGACGGACGCTCCTCCACGTTGCGCGCGGCGGAGCGCGCGGGCGCCGGCGCGGGGTTCAGCACTGGCGGAGCGCCCTTGGCGGGTGGCGGCGCGGCGGCAGGACGCACGGCCGGGGCGGGCGTGGGGGACGGCACCGCCGCCACGACGGGCTCACCCTTGGTCCTGACGTCGATGAAGCCGTTGAGGCGCGCGAACATGAACAGCGCCTGGTTGATGAGCGCGTCGCGATCCGACCCCATCTGCTGGGCCATCTCTTCGTACGTCTCCCACAGGTGTTCGGCGATGCCGACCTTGCGTGCGGGACGGGAGTTCTGATCGATCATCGGTCTTGGCTCGGGAAATGCTGGACGTGAGGGACGATAGCAGAGCCGGCTGGGCGCGCCCAGTTACTGGAACGCCCGGAGATACGTGAGGTTGTCCACGTTATCGCTGATCGACTCCAGCGCCACCTGGAGGATGCCGTCCGCCGAGGGGTAGGCGATGAAGGCCAGGCTGGCGCCGTCCACGGCCGTGGCCACCACGGAAGAAGGCAGGGTGTAGACCGCCAGGTTGCTCGTCGAGCTGGTGTCCACCCCGAAGACGAACCGGCGGAAGCGCGGCTGCAGCGTCACCACGAAGCGGTCCCCCGGCACCAGCCGGCACGGCGTGGTGGGGGCGCAGACGGTCGGCGTGAGGGTGAGCGTCAGCGGCGCGGGGACGTACCGGGTGGGGGGCGTCTTGGGCGGCTCCAGGCCCAGGTCGAAGTCGTCCGGGTGGTAGTAGTAGTCCAGGAAGCTGGAGACCGTGTACGCCTCGTTCACGTCCAGCCGCTTCACGTACGTGTCGCTGGTCTCCAGGCCCGAGTAGAGCACGAAGGGCTTCGCGTTCGGGCCCGCGCGCACGTCGAACGCCGGATACGACGAGCACGGCGCCACGGCGTCCGCGACGGCCGGGTCGGACAGGTCCGGGTAGAGGCGCGTCAGGCCGTTGCCCTGGTCCTCCAGGCGGAGGATGGGGATGCTCGCCGCGCAGGGGCCCGCGTTGTTGGCCAGCACGATGGAGTCCCCCGGCATCACCCCGCGCGCCGTCGCCAGCGACGTTTCGATGAGGAGCGGCGGGTCCTCCTCGCGCACATCGCGCGTGAGGCCGACGAGCCCGGGCAGCAGCCCCTGGTAGACCAGACGGTACGTCCCGCTGGGCACCGTCCCGTTGCAGAGGAACGCGGTGGCGTTGGTCGCGTCGGTCGCCTGGGGACAGCCCGGCTCGTTCACCAGGACGCCCTGGGACTGCTCCGTGTACGAGACCTCGTTGCCGTCGCGCAGGTCCGAGGTCACCGACGCGTTCAGCGGTCCATCGGTCGGATGCCGGTCCAGGTTGAACGCGCGGCGCTCGTCGGCGCGGAACAGGGTGATCTCCCCGCTGGACGACGGCATGATGCCCAGGAGCGGGATGGCGCTGCGGTAGGCCACGCTGTCCGACAGCAGCTCGCGGACCTCCTGGCCCGGCACCAGCGTGAGGCCCGTGGGCAGGCCCGCGGTCGGCCGCAGCGTCAGCATGGGCGCGCCGGTGATGTCGCGGGCGAGCACCGGCGCCGCGGACGGCGCATTCACCGGATCCGGCCCGTTGTCGAGCGCGATGACGCCCTCGCAGTCCGACGAGTTGCAGGTCAGCTCATCCAGCACCGCGTACACGAAGCGGCCCGCGGGCCAGGTCTCGATGCAGATCGTCGTCGGAGGGTCGTTCTCATCAATGGCCCTCGTCGTGGTGCCCTCCGGGCATGCATCATTCACCTTGGCCCGCTGCACCTCGTAGCTGGGGTGCGTGGCCACGAGCCGCGCCGGGATGTCCACCAGGTCCGTGTACGTGGGCACCGTGAACGGCGCCGGACGCGGCCGCTTGTAGGGGATCTCCACGTTGGTCCCGTCCGCCACCACGCGCACCAGCCGGCTGGTGCCGGACACGTTGCGGATGGCGACCACCAGCGAGTCCGGCTTGTCGGCCTGGGGGGGCAGCGAGAGCAGGGACATCACCGTGTCCGCCGGCTTGAGGCAGAAGACCGGCAGCGCGGGCGGCAGCGCGGCCGCGTCGAAGCCGTCCGGTCCGGGCAGGTCCTGGCGCATCACCACCCCGCCGCCGAAGGGGCCGCACAGCTGCTCGGCGGCCTGCGGGCGCGTCTGGAGCGCGTAGTACAGGACACTGGGCGCGCCGGCCGCCACGGGGGCGTGCGCGGCGAAGGCGGTGATGAGCTCGCCGGTCGCCAGGCGCGTCACCTCGTTGAGGCGCTCGCGGTCCGCGGCCACCACGGAGATGCCGCGGCCGCCGGAGCTGCGCGCGTAGACGTACGGGCCCGACGCCTCCTTGTTCACTTCGCTGTAGCTCACGTCGCGGGTGAGCGAATCCGGCCGCGCGATGACGGGGATGGCCAGGGGCTCCAGCGGGTTGGGCGCGGGGATGAAGTCACGCGGCGACCGCCCCAGGTCCAGCACGCGCAGCTCATCCCGGTCCTGCGAGGTGACGAAGACGAGATCGTTGGAGAGCACCACGTCGTACGTGCCGGACAGACCGGCGATACCCGCGGTGGAGGTGGTGTCGGAGCAGGCGAGCGCGAGGCCCGCGCCGCTCAGCAACAGGGCAGCAAGAAAGCCGCGCTTCAAGGTCAGTTCTCCTGGCACACGCTGGTGCCCTGGTTCGGATCGCGCTGCTGCTGGATGCCCAGCTTCGCCACCAGCCGCGCGTCCTGGGGACGCGCCAGGTCGGGGATGTCCACGATGGACACCTGGCTGTCACCGAAGTTGGTCACGAACAGCCGCGCCGCGTTCGTCCCGGCGGGGTTGTCCACCGTCAGCCCGAAGGCCTGCGACGGGTTGCTGCCCTGGTTCAGGTCGTTGACGAGCGGCACCTGCGCCACGACCTGCCCGAGCGCCTCGTCGTAGAAGGACACCGCGCTGTCGCCCGTGCTCGTCACCGCGATGATGTTGGTGTCCGCGTTGGACGTGCCCGGCGTGCGAGAGATGAGCTGCATGTCGCTCACGCCGTCGGGCATGGGCACCGCGGAGACCACCCGGAAGTAGGGCTGGCTGGCGGCGCCGCCCGGCACCGCGTCGTACTCGAAGTCGATGGTGAGCAGCGTGTCCGGGCCGCGCGCCAGCAGGTAGAGCCGCTCGCGCACGAAGTTCGGATCCGCCGCCAGCTCCGCCGCCGTCACCGGCCGGGGCACCACGCGCACCGCGCGCGCCTCGCGGATGCGGTACACCGACTGAAGAGAGGGCTCCAGGAGCGTTCCGGGCTGGTTCTTGTCCACCAGCCGCAGCACGAAGTTGGCGGCCACCGTGCCGCTGACGCCCGCCACGAAGTTGCGGCCCGTCACGTAGAGGTAGCCCGCGCCCACCGTCACCGAGTCCGAGCCGCCGTAGGCGTAGCCCTCGGGCGACAGCGGGATGAAGCCCAGCGTGTCCCGCGTGGGGTTGTCAAGCTTCACCGTGGCCAGGTAGTTCTCGAAGTTGGTGCTGGACTTCGCGGGCGAGTCCGCCGCCTCCGAGTGCGTCACGTACAGGGTGCCGCTCGCGTCATCCACCGTCACGCCAATGGGCGACGGCGCGCGCGGCAGGCCCGAGCGGCCCTCCTCGCTGAGGGACGACGGGATGTCGTCCGTGAGCGACAGCGCGCCGTTGCGGCAGTCCACGCCGCCCTGCACGCAGGTGAGCGTCGGCGCGCCGCTGGCCGTCAGGCCCACGTCCACGGCATGCAGGTTGTTGCCCTCCGCGCGCGAGGGCACGAACAGGCGCGGCAGCCCGGTGGCCGGGTTCACCCACAGGCCCAGCTCGCCCGCGAAGCTGCGGATCTGCACGAGCGCTTCGTCCGAGGACGCCAGGTCCTCGAAGGCGAGCGAGGACTCCGGGAGCGCGCCGCCCAGGTGGGGCAAGGCGACGGCCTGCCCGTCCTGCTGCGTGCTCAGCGTGTCCAGGTTCAGCGCCACCACTGAACCGGAGTCGTAGCAGTTGTCGAAGTTGGCGTTCGCGACGAAGAGGTAGCCGTTGCTCGCCGAGGGGCCTCCCGCCGACGGAGGGCGCCAGAACGCCACCCCGCTGGGGTACACGAAGCGGGTGGACGGAGGCGGGTTCGGTTCGGACTCGATCGAACACGCCCCGAGTAGCAGCAGCGCGGGGGTCAGGAAGTGGAGGCGCATCAGAGGGGGGCGGAGTGTAGGAACGCGGCCCTGCCCCGGGCAACTGAATAGGGC
>JAFADT010000650.1 GCA_023424585.1 Pseudomonadota bacterium | reverse complement strand
AGACGCAGCGGGGCAGCTTCGCCATGTTCTTCACGCCGCCCAGGTTCTTCTCCAGCTTCTCGCGCTCGCGCTCGAGTTGGGCGACCTCCTTCTTGGGCAGCACCTCGAAGGTGCCGTCCTCGGCCATCTTCTCCAGGGTCTTGAGGCGGTCGATGCCCTGCTTGATGGTCTTGAAGTTCGTCAGCGTGCCGCCCAGCCAGCGGCTGGTGACGAAGAACTGACCGGCGCGGCCGGCCTCCTCGTGGATGACGTCCTGGGCCTGCTTCTTGGTGCCGACGAAGAGCACGGACCCGCCGCGCGCCGTGATGTCCGCCACGAAGCGGAAGGCCGCGCGGGCCATGGTCACGGTCTTCTGCAGGTCGATGATGTAGATGCCGTTGCGGGCGCC
The DNA here is from genome assembly GCA_023424585.1 of Pseudomonadota bacterium. Lineage (GTDB taxonomy): Bacteria > Myxococcota > Myxococcia > Myxococcales > Myxococcaceae > Corallococcus. The sequence goes on along the minus strand of JAFADT010000650.1, from coordinate 2,911 downwards.
GAAGATGTAGGGCTTCATCTTCGGGTTCCAGCGCTTGGTCTGGTGCCCGAAGTGGACGCCCGCCTCCAGGAGCTGGCGCATCGTGATGCCGCTGGCGGCGGCCATCGCCTGGGCCTGGGTCTGCGTATCCTGCTGGATATCCATGGTGCGTGTACCTTCCGGTTGTTCCGCCACGCGCGTTGAGACAGCTGCCAGTCCTGGCCCCTCCACCGTGGAGGGGCACCGGAGACCGGTGACACGCGTGTGAGTAGTGGGTGCTTCCGACTGCCCCGGGCGGTGAGGCCCGGCCCCTCTCTATAACGGGGCGCGGCGTCCTTAGCAGAACGCTCCGGAGGGGCGCAAGCTTCGGCACACCCGCTGTCCGCCCCCGCGCGTCCCGGGCCGCCCCCCTCCCCTCCAGGAAGGCGACCGGCGCGGCCCCCGCTCCCCTGGGACGGGGAGGGCGACCGCGCCGGAGGGCGCTTCCATCAGGGCTTCAAGGGCCTACGGGTTGGCCTCGTTGGCGCCGTGGCACTTCTTGTACTTGCGGCCGCTGCCGCAGGGACAGGGGTCGTTGCGGCCCACCGCGCGGGGAGCGGCGGCGGCCTCGCGCTGGGCGACCGGGGTGGCGGTGGCCTCCTCGAGCTTCCCCTCGGCGTCCGCGCGGCCCTCGACGGCCTTCTTCTGCTGCTGGGCCAGCTGGCGCTGGATGCGGGCGGTCTCCTCCGCGGCGTTGGAGGCGGAGCGGGCCTGCACGCGCATCATCTGGCTGACGAACTGCGTCTTGATGGCGTCCAGCATCTGCATGAAGCCCGTGTAGCCTTCCTTCTTGTACTCCTGCTTCGGGTCCTTCTGGCCGTAGCCGCGCAGGCCGATGCCCTGGCGCAGGTGGTCCATGGCCAGCAGGTGGTCCTTCCACAGCTGGTCGATGGTGGCCAGGTACCGGTACTGCAGGAAGCGCATGAAGTCTTCGCCGAACTCCTGCTCGCGGGCGGTGAAGACCTTCTCCGCCGCGGTGTAGATCTGCTCCTGGAGCTCGTCGCGGTTGCCGATGCCCTCGAAGGACATCTCCAGGTTGAGCGACTCCTTCACGGAGTTGGACAGCGAGGCGATGTCCCAGGTGTCGGAGCTGCGCGTGGGGGCGTAGGTGTCCGTCAGGGACACGACGACGTCCTCCACCGCGTCCAGCACCATCTCCCGGAAGTCCGCCCAGGAGATGACGCGCTCGGAGCGCGTCTTCACGCGCGTCTTGAGGTCCTCCTCGTACTCCACGAGGGGGATGCCCGCGCCCGACGCGAGCACCTGGCGGCGCAGCTTGTAGATGGTGCGCCGCTGCTGGTTCATCACGTCGTCGTACTCGAGCAGGTTCTTGCGGATGTCGAAGTTGTGGCCCTCGACCCGCTTCTGCGCGCTCTCGATGGCGCGGGAGAGCCACACGTGCTCGATGACCTCGCCCTCCTCCATGCCCAGGCGCTCCATCAGCATCTGGATGCGCTCGGACCCGAAGATGCGCATCAGGTCGTCTTCCAGGGACAGGAAGAAGCGGCTGGCGCCCGGGTCACCCTGGCGGCCGGCGCGGCCACGCAGCTGGTTGTCCACGCGGCGGGACTCGTGGCGCTCGGTGCCGATGATGAAGAGGCCGCCGGCGGCCATGACCTCTTCACGCTCGCGCCGGGTGAGCTCCTCGTTGTTCGCCTTGGTCTCCGCGAAGCGCTTCTCGTAGTCCGCCAGCGCCGCATGGTAAGCGGTGAGGTCCAGCGGCTGGCCGTCCACCGCCTCCGGCGGCTCCGGCGGCGGCCCCATCTGGCTCTTGGTCATGACCTCCGCGTTGCCGCCCAGGAGGATGTCCGTGCCGCGGCCGGCCATGTTGGTGGAGATGGTGACCGCGCCCTTGCGGCCCGCCTGCGCCACGATGTCCGCCTCGCGCTGGTGCGCCTTGGCGTTGAGGACGCTGTGGGCCACGCCGCGCTTCTTGAGGAAGTTGGACACCACCTCGCTCTTGGCGATGGACACCGTGCCCACGAGCACCGGCTGGCCGGCCTTGTGCAACTCCTCGATCTGCGCGGCGACGGCCTCGAACTTCTCGCGCTCCGTCTTGTAGACCACGTCCTGCTCGTCGCGGCGCTGCGCGGGGCGGTTCGTGGGGATGACGCGCACGTCCAGGTTGTAGATCTTCGCGAACTCTTCGGCCTCCGTGTCCGCGGTGCCCGTCATGCCGGACAGCTTGGAGTACATGCGGAAGTAGTTCTGGAACGAGACCGTGGCGAGCGTCTGGTTCTCGTTCTCGATCTTCACGCCCTCCTTGGCCTCGATGGCCTGGTGGAGGCCGTCGGACCAGCGGCGGCCCGGCATGAGGCGGCCGGTGAACTCGTCGACGATCTGCACCTCGCCGTCCTTCACCACGTAGTCCTTGTCGCGCTTGTAGAGCGTGTGCGCGCGCAGGGCCTGCTCGACGTGGTGGAGGGTCTCGATCTCGCCCGGGTCGTAGAGGTTGCCGACGTTGAGGCGCTTCTGGAGCTTGTCGATGCCGTCGTCGGTGAGGGCCACCGAGCGGTGCTTCTCGTCCAGGGTGTAGTCCTGGTCCGGCACGAGGCCCGGGATGACCTGGTCCACCCGGTAGTACTTGTCGGTGCTGTCCTCGGTGGGGCCGGAGATGATGAGCGGCGTGCGGGCCTCGTCGATGAGGATGGAGTCCACCTCGTCGACGATGGCGTAGTTGAGCTCGCGCTGGACGTAGTCCTGCAGACGGAACTTCATGTTGTCGCGCAGGTAGTCGAAGCCGAACTCGTTGTTCTGCCCGTATGTGATGTCCGAGCGGTACGCCTCCTGGCGCTGCTTGTCGGACAGCTCGTGGAGCACGCAGCCCGTCGTCATGCCCAGGAACTTGTAGACCCGGCCCATCCACTCGGCGTCGCGGCGGGCCAGGTAGTCG
>JAFADT010000638.1 GCA_023424585.1 Pseudomonadota bacterium | reverse complement strand
CTGCATCGTCACCGGCGCCAGCAGCACCAGGTTGATGACGCCCGCGCAAAGCTGCGCGACGTACACGCCGGTGAGCAGCGCGGACGCCCGCCGCACGTCCGGCGAGGGCCGCAGCCGCGCCACCCAGCGGCCGCCGAACACCAGCAGCGCGCCCATGCCCACCGCGATGGCCGGGTGGAACACGCGCAGGCGCAGGAGCACGTGCGCCGTCTCCGACAGGTCCTGCTCGAAGCCGTGCGCGAGGCTGGACGCGGGGAAGAGCGTGTCGCCCAGCGCGGCCACCGCGCCGCTGATGCCCAGCACCAGCATGCCGACGAGGCTCGCGCCCAGCACCGCGCCCGCCGCGCCCTGGCCCCGGAGCACCATCCGCGCGCGGCCCCGGGACGCCCACACCACCAGGGTCTGCGCGCCCACGAGCAGGAAGGTGTTGGTCAGGTGCACGCCCATCCACACCGCGCGGCCCAGGCGCGCGTCCTGCGCCACGTACTTGAGCAGCACGATGCCCGCGCCCACGAGCCCCTCCGTGAGCATGAACACCAGCGCCCAGAACGCCGCGCGGCGGCCGGGGTGGCCCTTGGGGAACTCGCGGCGGCCCCACACGTACAGCGCGACCGCGAGCACCGTGGCCAGGCCGCTGGTGAGCCGGTGGGTGTACTCGATGAGGGTCTGGAGGGAGGGCGCGCGGGGCAGCACCTCGCCGTTGCAGACGGGCCAGTGGTCGCCGCAGCCCGCGCCGGAGCCGGTGGCGCGCACGAACGCGCCCCAGAGGATGACGCCCAGGCTGTAGACGAGCACGCCCTGGCTGAACCACTGGAAGCGGCGGGTGGCGGCGGTGGGAAGGGTCATCGTGCCCTCCCAGTACCGCATCCCCTCGCAGGGGACCACCGCGCGCCCGTGCCCGCCCGCCCGCCGCGCGCCAATGGCTCAACACCTGCGCTTATGGGGCCTCCCGCGGCAGTCCCCAACGCTGGGAGAAGTTGTTAGCGTCACCCCGTGCCCCGAGACCGCGAAGCGCCCCCTGCCTCCTCGCCCCCCCACGACGCGGCCGAGCGCCTGCGTCGGCTGGAAGCGGCCATCGAGGAGGGGCGCGCGCGCAAGGACGCGGCCCTGGAGGCGTGGGTGCGCCGGATGGGCCGCCTGCCCACCGAGAAGGAGCGGGACCGCTGGGAGCGGGAGTGGGAGCGCGGCGCGGAGCGGGAGCGCCAGCGGTGGGAGAAGCAGTGGGAACGCGAGTCGAAGGAGGCCCTGCGCCGCGCGGAGCGGCAGTCCAAGCGCGACGCGTACCTCGCCCAGCAGCAGGCGCACCGCGAGGCGAGGCGCGCGGAGAAGGCGGCGAGGGAGGCGGCCTCGCGCAACCCGCTGGTGGGCGTGGGGCTGCTCGTCGTCGCGCTGGCGTGCGTGGCCACGGCGGTGAGGCCCCCGTACCACTACTGGTGGCTGGTGTTCGTGGCGCTCGCGTTCTTCAAGAAGGCCGCGAAGCACCTGCGCCCGGCCAACAACCCGCTGCTGACGCGCGTGGAGGAGCCCTCCGCGCCGGTGCTGCCCCAGGCGAAGGCGCCGGAGGCGCCGGCGGATCCACGCCTGGCCCGGGTGGACACCGTCTGCGAGAAGCTGCTGGCGGAGCTGCGCGCGGGCCCGGGCGTGTTGCAGGAGATGGTGCGCTCGCCGGAGCGCACCGTGCAGGACCTGCGCAAGAGCTGCCATGAGCTCATCCGCCGCGAGCGCGAGCTGCGCACGGTGGCGCCGCCGGAGGACGTGCAGCGGCTGGCGGACGAGCGCAAGAAGCTGGAGACGCGCTGGGCCGCCGAGGAGGACGCGGTGGTGCGCGACCGGCTGCGCGCGGCGCTCCAGGTGCTGGACGAGCAGGTGCGCCAGCGCGCCGAGCTGACGAAGGCGGCGGACCGGCTGGAGGCCGAGTCCACGCGCCTGGCCTACACGCTGGAGAACCTCTACGCGCAGGTGCTGCGGGTGCGCTCGGCGGACGCGGCGGACGCGGACGTGGCCGGCGCGGGCCTGCGCCTCAGCGTGGAGCAGCTGGGCGCGGAGGTGGACGCGGTGACGTCCGCCCTGGAAGAGGTGCACGGCGCCCCGGTGGACGGCCGGGTGCGCACCCGCTGAAGCAGGGGGATGGGCCCCTGACTTTGCAAATCAAATTCAAGATGTCATGCTTTGGGGCATGACAGCCATCGCGTCGGTCGAGGCCCTGGAGCGCGTCGTGGGCGCGCGTCCGTTCGGTGTGATGATGAAGTCGCTGGATGCCCTGGACGGGCATTGTGTGCGGCTGCTCGGCGTGTCGTCGTTCGCCGCGGTGGGCTACGTCGACGTGTCGGGGCAGGCGCGCATCGCGACGGCCGGGGGGCCGCTGGGGTTCGCCCAGGTCGAGGACGCCACGCACCTGCGCCTCCCGCTGCCCGGCCCCATCCCGCTCGACACCGCGGTGGGCTGCGGGCTGCTGTTCTTCATCCCCGGGCTGGGAGAGACGCTGCGGGTGAACGGGCGCGCGACGCTCGAGGGGAGCACGCTGTGTGTCACGGTGGAGGAGGCGTTCGCGCACTGCGCGAAGGCGCTCCTGCGCTCGGCGTTCTGGAAGCCGCCGGTGCCGGTGGCGCCCACGCCGTTCGGGAGTGAGGTCCCGGAGCCGCTGGCGGACCCGGGCGTGCGGGGCTGGCTGTCGCGGACGCCCTTCGTCGTGCTGGCGTCATGGGACGGGCAGGGGCACGCGGACGTGAGCCCGAAGGGGGACCCGGCGGGGTTCCTGCGCCTGGATGGAGGCCGGCTGGCGGTGGCGGACCGGCCTGGCAACCGCCGCACGGACACGTTCCACAACCTGCTGGAGCAGCCCCGGGTGGCGCTGCTCGCGCTGATCCCGGGCGAGGCGCGGGAGCTGGAGGTCTCCGGCGTCGCGTCGCTCTCCACGGCGCCGGCGCTGCTGGCGTCGATGACGGTCCAGGAGAAGGCGCCGAAGATCGCCATGCTGCTGGAGCCCCGGGCGGCGCGGCTGCGGGAGAGCGCGGCCATCGTGGCGGCGGGGCTGTGGGACGGCGCGCGGCACGTGCCCAAGGAGCAGCTGCCGAGGATGGCGGACGTCTTCATCGACCACGTGAAGCGGAGCCCGCATCGCGGCGCCGCCGCGACGGCGCTGCGCACGGTGGCCTCGGCCACGAAGGGGCTGATGGGCTGGGCCCTGGACCAGGACTACAAGAAGGGCCTGTATTGAGCGTGGCGCGCGGGCGTCACTCGCCCGTGTGCTTCGACGGCGGCGGCGCGCCGGCCGCGCCGGTGATGCGGACGGTCTTGGCGTTGACGAACTCGCGGATGCCCAGGTCGGCCAGCTCGCGGCCGTGGCCGGAGTGCTTCACGCCGCCGAAGGGCAGGCGCGCGTCGGACGCGACGAGCGCGTTGACGAACACCATGCCGGCCTCGATGCCGTCGATGAACCGGCGCTGCTCGTTCATGTCCTGGGTCCACACGCTGGCGCCCAGGCCGAAGGGCGTCGCGTTGGCCAGCTCGATGGCGTGCTCCAGGTCGCGGGCGCGCAGCAGGGTGGCCACGGGGCCGAAGAGCTCGTCGTGGAAGGCGGGGGCCCTGGGCGGCGGATCCGCGAGGACGGTGGGCGGGTAGAAGTTGCCGGGGCCGCCCTGGGGCTCGCCGCCCAGGAGCAGCCGGGCGCCGGCCTTGATGCTCTCCTGCACCTGGGCGTGGAGCCCCTCGAGGATGCCGGGCGTGGCGAGGGGCCCGACGTCCGTCTTGGGGTCCATGGGGTCGCCGACCACCATGGTCTTCATGCGCTCGACGAAGCGGCGCTCGAACTCCTGGGCGATGGGCTCGGCGACGATGAAGCGCTTGGCGGCGATGCAGGACTGGCCGTTGTTGATGAGGCGCGCGGACACGGCGGTGTGCACGGCCTTGTCCAGGTCCGCGCTGGGCATGACGATGAACGGGTCGCTGCCGCCCAGCTCCAGGACGACCTTCTTGATGGCGCGGCCCGCGGCGGCGCCCACGGCGCGGCCGGCGCCCTCGCTGCCGGTGAGGGTGACGGCCTTCACGCGCGGATCCTCGATGACGCGGTTCACCTCGGACGTCTCGATGAACAGGGCCTGGAAGGCGCCTTCGGGGAAGCCGGCGGTGCGGAAGAGCTCCTCGAGCGCGAGGGCGCACTGGGGCACGTTGCTGGCGTGCTTGAGGAGGCCCACGTTGCCGGCCATGAGGGCGGGGGCGGCGAAGCGCACGACCTGCCAGAAGGGGAAGTTCCACGGCATGATGGCGAGCACGGGCCCCAGGGGCTGGTAGCGCACGAAGGCGGTGTCGCCGTCCACGTCGATGGGCGCGTCGCGCAGGAGCTTCTCCGCGCGGGTGACGTAGTAGCGGCACGCGGTGGCGCTCTTGAGGGACTCGGCCCTGGCGGCCTCCAGGGGCTTGCCCATCTCCTCCGTCATGATGCGGCCGAAGCGGTCGGCCTCGACCTCGAGGATTTCAGCGGCGCGGCGCATCCAGCGGGCGCGGTCGGCGAAGGACGTCTCGCGGTAGGCGCGGAACGTGTCCGCGGCCCGTTGCAGCTTGCGCTCCAGCTCCTCGGACGTGAGCACATTGAAGGTGCGCAGCGTCTTGCCGGTGGTGGGGCTGATGGTGGCGATGGCCATGTGCGGGTGCCTCCCGGTGCGAGCGTCCCGGGGTGATAACAGGCCACGCTCCCGTGACAATGCCCCCGGAGCCGGAGCGTCCAGGGGCGTACTCGCGGCGCCGATGACCGAATCATGTACGTGCCGCGCCTGCGCGCCTTCCTCGCAGCCCGCCCCAAGGGCCAGCGCGGCCTGTTCTTCCAGCCGGATGCCCGTGCCCCCTCCGCACGGCTCGTCCGCGCCCTCGACGGAGCCAGGGACGCCGGCGCCGAGGCGATGGGCCTCTCCGTGGACCCTCCCTGAGCGCCTGGAGGCTGCCCGACACTCGCCGCGAAAAGCCCGTGGCCAGCCCGCACCCGCTGGCCTAAGTCACGGCCATGTCGCGAGGGCCATGGCGGTGGGGGACGGGGTGGGACGTGATGGTGACGCGGCCCCTGGGCCTGCTGTTGCTCGGGGTCGCGTGCGTCCTGGGCTTCGTCTACCTGTCCGACGAGGTCCATGAAGGTGAGACGCAGGACATCGACGAGCGCATCGTGCGCTCCCTGCGCCGCCCCGAGGACCCCGCGCTCCCTCGCGGCCCGTGGTGGCTCGCGGAGACGGCTCGCGACGTGACGTCCCTGGGCGGCTTCCCCGTGCTGTCGCTCATCACCGTGGCCGCGTGCGGCTTCCTGCTGGTGGCCCGCCGCTACCGCACCAGCCTCTTCGTCCTCTCCGCCATCGTCGGCGGGTGGATCCTCAACGCGCTGCTCAAGGGGCTCTTCAACCGGCCCCGCCCCTCGGTGGTGCCCCACCTCACGGAGACGCTGTCCACCAGCTTCCCCAGCGGCCACGCCATGCTGTCCGCCATCACCTACCTCACGCTGGGCGCGCTGCTGGCGCAGTTCTCCGAGCACCGCCGCGTGAAGGTCTACCTCCTCGCCGTCGCCCTGGTCCTGTCCGGCCTCGTGGGCTGCACCCGCGTGTACCTGGGCGTGCACTACCCCACGGACGTGCTCGGCGGCTGGGTGGCCGGGCTCGCGTGGGCCCTCCTCGTCACCGTCGCCGCCCGCTCCGTGCACCGCCGCAGCCCCGCCCTGCGCGAGGAGGCCCGGCGCCCCGTGGAATGAGCCTTGCGCCCACCGCCCCCGCGCAGGATGAAGGAGGCTCCACTCCTGCCTCCCCGTCCCCCGTGCCCCTCGTTGCCATGAACGTCCACCCCCTGCCACCCGCGAGGCGCGGATGATCCAAGCGTGGCTGTGGAAGCTGGGCCTGGGGCGCGGCCGGGTGCACGTCTTCTACGACGAGGACTACCGCCTGCCCCTCTCCGGCATCGAGTCCGCCGTGGGCCTCGAGCCGCGCGGCACCGACTTCACCACCTGGTACCTGCTGGAGTCCGGCGTGGTGCGCGCCGCGGACGTGCGCCACCCCGTGCCCGTGTCCTACGCGCAGCTCGCGCGCGTGCACGACGCCCGCTACCTGGAGTCCCTCTCCGACCCCGCGACCCTCGCGCGCATCTACGCCACCGACCCGTCCGAGATCCCCGTGGACGCGCTCCTGGACAGCGTCCGGCTCGTGTGCGGCGGGACGCTGGGCGCGGCCCGCCTGGCGCTCGCGCGGCAGACGCCCGTGGTCAACATGGCCGGCGGCTTCCACCACGCGCGCCCGGACAAGGGCGGCGGCTTCTGCACCGTCAACGACATCGCCGTGGCCGTGGCGGACCTGCGCGCCGCCGGCTTCGATGGCTCCGTGGCCGTGCTCGACCTGGACGCGCACCCGCCGGACGGCACCGCCGCGTGCCTCGCCGGCCAGCCGAAGGTGTGGATCGGCTCCGTGTCCGGCAGCGACTGGGGCGCGCTGCCCCCCGGCGTGGACGAGACCCGCGTGCCCGACGGCTGCGACGACGCCACCTACGTGCAGAAGGTGCAGGACCTGCTCGCGCGCATGCCCCGCTCGGACATCACCTTCGTCATCGCCGGCGGGGACGTGCTGTCCGGCGACCGCTTCGGGCGCGTGGGCATCACCCTGCAGGGCGCGCGCAGGCGCGACGTGGCCATCGCCGCCGCGCTGCGGGGGCGGGCCAGCGTGTGGCTGCCCGGCGGCGGCTACCACGCGGAGTCCTGGAAGCTGTTCGCGGGGACCGTGCTGGTGCTCGCGGGCCTGGGCCACCAGCGCATCACCGCGCGCTATGACCCGCTGAGCGCGCGCTTCCAGCGCATCGCGCACCTGCTGGATCCGCAGAAGGTGGACGCCGCCGGGAAGGCGCCGGACTGGGAGCCCTTCTCCCTGGAGGACCTGGAGGGCCCGCTGCGGCTGGGGCCGGAGGTGCAGCCGCGCGTGCTGGGCCACTACACCGCGCAGGGCATCGAGTACGCCCTCTTCCGCTACGGCCTGCTGTCGTACGTGGAGCGCCTGGGCTACAGCCGCCTGCGCGTGCAGGTGGCCTCCACCGGCGGCACCGGCGACCGCATCATGGTGCTGGGCCACGCGGGCGGCCGCGAGCACCTGCTGTCGGACTCCGTCCTGGAGAGGCGCGTCCTCCAGGGCGAGACCTTCCTCTTCGCCAACTGGCTGTCCCTGCGCCACCCCCGCGCGCGCTTCAGCGACACGCGCCCGCAGCTGCCCGGCCAGGAGGTGCCCGGCCTGGGCCTGGCGCGCGAGACGACGGAGGTGCTGCTCGCCATGGCCCAGCGCCTGGGCCTGGCCGGCGTGGCCTTCCGGCCCATGTGGTACCACCTGGCCGTCGTCGCGCGCGGCCGCTTCCGCTTCGCCACCCCGGAGCGCCAGGGCCGCTTCGAGGCGCTGATGCGCGACCTGTCCGCGCTGTCGCTCGTGGAGGCCACGCACGCCGTGGCCGAGGGGCGCGTGCGCCTGGACGGCCAGCCGTACCCCTGGGAGCCGGACGACATGCTCTGCCGCCTGACGCCCGTGCCCCTGGACGCGGAGGCCGTGGCGAAGGAGCGCGAGCGCTGCCACTTCACCGTGGAGCCCGCCGCGGCGCCGGCGCTCTCCACGGCGCCGTCCGTGAAGGCCGAGCCCGTGTGACGCCGGGGCCGTGGCGCAGGCCCGGCCCGTGGTAGTCAGGACGGCGTGGACCTGGACGCGCGACGCCGTGAACAACACAAGCTGCGGCTGTCGTGGATGCCGTGGCTCTACTTCAGCCTCAAGCCGCGCCACCGCGAGTGGGCCGAGGCCTGGCAGCGCGAGGTGCAGGACCGCCTGCGCGCGCTGGAGACGGTTGAAATCGCCGAAGGGTGTTTCATCGCCCCGGAGGCGCGCATCTTCGCGGAGCCCGGCCGCACCGTGCGCATCGGGCCGGGGTGCAGCATCGGCGCGGACGCCTTCGTGCACGGGCCGGTGGTGCTGGGGCCGCGCGTCAGCCTCAACGCGCGCGTCAGCCTGGACGGCGGCGCGTGCGGCATCCGCGTCGGCGAGGGCAGCCGCATCGCCACCGGCGCCACGCTCTACGCCTTCGACCACGGGCTCGCGCCGGACCGCCCGGTGCGCGAGCAGCCCGTCACCTCCAGGGGCATCGTGATCGGCCAGGACGTCTGGGTGGGCGCCAACGCGGGCATCACCGACGGCGTCACCGTGGGCGACCACGCGGTGATTGGCATGGGCGCCGTCGTCACCCGCGACGTGCCCCCGTGGGCCATCGTGGGCGGCGTGCCTGCACGCCTGCTCGGGGACCGTCGCCAACGTCCACGGTCCGGAATTCCCGGAGGCTGGGAGCCTCCAGACTCCGAGGGAAATCCCTGAGACGCTGGCGGGTCCATTGACTTTGAAACATTCGAGCGCCCTATGCTTCAGGCCGCGGTGAGACGGAGAGCGGGCTCGGGCTCGGACGCACCGGGTGGGTTCCCCTCCAATCCAGGGTTTCATTCCGTCTCATCCGTGATGAAGGAGGCCGCGGTGGCGCAGGAGCAACGCGAGACGGGGAGCGCCGCTGCTCCGGGGCAGTCCTCCGTGGCGAGCGACCTCGTGGACACGCGTCGCTTCCAGCGCGCCGGGTCGCTCTTGCGCGAGGTGCTCTTCGAGCTGGACGCCGCGGGCCGGCTCGTCCTGGCGAGCCCCGCGTGGGAGCGGCTGGTCGGCGCCCCCGTGCCTGCGTGGACGGGCCGCGCCCTGGTGGAGCTGTTCCACCCGGAGGACCGGGACCAGGCGCGGGCGCTCCTGCGCGCGGCGACTGCTCGCACGGACACGCCCGCGCGGCTGGAGCTGCGGCTGGCGGGCGGCACGCAGCCGCGCTGGGTGGAGCTGTCCGCCATGGGGGACCCGGAGCACCTGGGCGGCGTGCTGGGCACGCTGGTGGACGTCACCCCGCGACGGCTGGCGGAGGAGGCCGCCGCCACGCGCGAGCGCTACCTGGGCGCCATGGTGGAGGTGCAGCGGCGGCTGCTCGCGCCGGAGACCTCCGGGGACTTGTACAACTCCATCCTGGAGCCGCTGGGCCGCGTCGCGGGCGCCAGCCGCGCCTACGTCTTCGAGTTCCACCGCGACGCCTCCGGCCGGATCCTCCAGTCCCAGCGCGCGGAGTGGTGCGCGCCCGGCGTCTCGCGCGAGCTGGAGAACCCGGACACGCAGGCGTGGCCGGTGGACCAGGCCTTCGAGCGGCACCAGCTGGAGCAGCTCCACCGGGGCGAGGCCGTGCAGGGCACCCCGGAGGACTTCGGCGCGGACAACGCGCCGGTGCTCCTGGCGCAGGGCATCCGGTCGCTGCTGGTGCTGCCCCTGGTGGTGCACGGCGAGGCGTTCGGCTTCATCGGCTTCGACAACTGCGACGACGCGCGCCCCTGGTCGCACGTGGAGGTGAAGCTCTTGTCCGGCGCGGCCGGCGCGCTGTCGCTGGCGCTGGAGCAGCACACCACGGACGCGCTGCGCGTGCGCACGGAGACGGCGCTGCGCCGCACGGAGGCCGGCTTCCACCTGCTCATCGAGGGCTTCCCGGACCCCGTGGTGGTGCACACGACGGACGGCATGCTCCTGTCGGTGAACCCGGCCATGGCCAACTACCTGGGCTACCAGGACCCGGCGGAGCTGCTGGGCCGGCACCTGCTGGGCCTGGTGCGGCGCGAGGACCAGGAGGTGGCGCGCCGCCACCTGGAGGAGGCGCAGGACGGGGCGCTGGCGGCCCGCTCGCACGAGGTGCCGCTGGTGCGCCGCGACGGGCAGGTGGTGAGCGCGGACCTGGTGACGCTGGGCGTGCTCTTCGACGGCGTGCCCGCGCGCGTGACGGTGGCGCGCGACTTCACCGAGCGCAAGCACATGCAGGCGCAGCTGATGCTGGGGGACCGGCTGGCCTCCATGGGCATGCTGGCCGCGGGCATCGCGCACGAGCTGAACAACCCGCTGTCCTACGTGCTCTCCAACCTGGAGTTCCTGCACCGCGCGCTGGGCCCCATGCCGCGGCCCCTGGGCACCGAGGAGCTGATGGAGTACCAGCAGGTGCTGGACGACGCGCGCGAGGGCTCCGAGCGGATGCGGCAGATCGTCCGCCAGCTCAAGGTCTTCTCCCGCGTGGACGACGCGCACGAGGAGGCGGTGGACCTGCACCGCCTGCTGGACTCCGTGGCGCAGATGGCGGCCAGCGAGATCCGCCCCCGCGCCCGGCTGGTGAAGCAGTACGGCGCCGTGCCGGCGGTGCGCGCCAACGAGGGCAAGCTGTTCCAGGTGTTCCTCAACCTGGTCATCAACGCCGCGCACGCCATCCCGGAGGGCTTCACGGACGAGCACGAGATCCGCCTCATCACCCGCGCGGACGATGACGGCCGGGTGGTGGTGGACGTGCGCGACACGGGCCGGGGCATCGCGCCGGAGCTCTCGCGCCGCATCTTCGACCCCTTCTTCACCACCAAGGCGCCGGGCCAGGGCACCGGCCTGGGCCTGTCCATCTGCGACACCATCGTGCGGGCGCTGGGCGGCACCATCGCCGTGGAGTCCACGCCGGGCCACGGGGCCACCTTCCGCGTCACCCTGAACGCCTCCGCGCAGCCCGCGCCCGCGGCCTGACCGGCCCGCGTCCGTGCGGAGGCGCGGGCCGCCCGTCCGCTGCCGCGAAATGGACTGAATCCGCCGCGCTCCCGTGTTCGAATGTGGAGCGCCGGACGGCCTGCCCTCCCGTGCGCTGCCTCCCGTGGGCGGGGGCGTCACCCTGGGAGCCGCCGCCGCCGGGCCTTCTTGCTTCCGGAGGCCGTGGAGGATGCCATGCGCACGCTGAACGCCCGCCTCGCCCCCGTGCTCGGGTTGCTGCTGGGCTGCGCGCTGGCGCTGGGGCCGGGGGACAGGCCCGGGCTGCCCACGGCGCGCGCGGAGGCCCCGGCGGCGCCCGGAGGGAACGCGTGCGCGGGGTCCGCGCGCTTCCTCATCGGCGCGGCGCGCTCGGACATCACGGGGCCCGCGGCGGAGGTGGGGATGATGGGCTACGGGCAGGTGGCCCAGAAGACGGAGGGCCTCCACCTGCGGCTGTACTCGCGGGCGTTCGTCATCGCCTCGCCGTGCAACGGCCGCCGGGTGGCCTTCGTCAGCGCGGACCTGGGCATGGTGTTCCAGGCGGTGAAGCAGCAGGTGGTGGAGCGGCTGCGCGCGAAGCTGGGCGACGCGTTCTCCGACGAGAACGTGCTGCTCAGCGGCACGCACACGCACTCCGGGCCGGGCGGCTTCAGCCACTACACGCTCTACAACCTGACCACCTTCGGCTTCGTGCCCCAGAACTTCGAGGCCATCGTCTCCGGCATCACGGACTCCATCGTGCGCGCCAACGCGCGCCTGGCCGAGGGCTCGCTGCGGCTGTCCTCCGGGGACCTGTACGGCGCCAGCGCCAACCGCTCCCCGGAGGCCTACCTGCGAAACCCCGAGGCCGAGCGCGCCCGCTACCGCGCCAACGTGGACACGCGCATGACGGTCCTGCGGATGACGGGCGCGGACGGGCGCGAGCTGGGGCTCATCGACTGGTTCGCCGTGCACGGCACGTCGTTCGGAAACACCAACCACCTCATCAGCGGCGACAACAAGGGGCTCGCGGCGCACCTGTTCGAGGTGGAGCAGGGAGGGCGGACGCCCGGCGGCCCGGACACCTTCGTCGCGGCGTTCGCGAACTCGAACGAGGGCGACGTCACGCCCAACATCCTGGGGGGCACGAACGGCGGCGGCGCGGACGACTTCGAGGACGCGGCCCTGGCCGCGAAGAAGCAGTACGACTTCGCCGTGCACCTGTGGACCCACGCCGCGATGCCGGTGATGGGCGGCGTGGACTACCGGCACACCTACGTGAAGATGGACGCCGTGGACGTCGCGCCCGAGTTCGCGGACGGCAGCGCGCACCGCACCTGCCCCGCGGCCATCGGCCTGTCCATGCTGGCGGGCGCGGAGGACGGGCCCGGCTTCGGCTCGGAGGGGGCCACGTGCGAGTCCGTGCACGACGTGTGGAGCCAGTTCACCTGCGCCGCCGTCACCACGCCCTGCCAGGGGGAGAAGCCCATCGTCCTGGAGATGGGCACCATGAAGCCCTACCCGTGGTCCCCGGAGGTGCTGCCCCTCCAGGTGGTGACGGTGGGGCCGCTGGCGCTGGTGGCGGTGCCCTTCGAGGTGACCACCATGGCGGGCCGCCGGCTGCGCGACACGGTGCGCGCGCAGCTTGCGGGCGCGGGCGTGACGGACGTGGTCATCGCGGGGCTGGCCAACGCCTATTCGGGCTACGTGGCCACGCGCGAGGAGTACGCGCGCCAGGACTACGAGGGCGCGTCCACGCACTTCGGCCCGTGGACGCTGGCGGCGCTCCAGCAGTCCTTCGCGGGGCTCGCGGCCAGCCTGCGCGACGGGACGGCCGTGCCGCCCGGGCCCACGCCGCGGGACCTGCGCGGCGCGGTGGTGGGGCTCCAGCCCGGCGTGGTGTTCGACGACAAGCTGCTCTGGGTGGACTTCGGCTCCGTCGCGGAGGAGGCGAAGGCGTCCTACTCGCGGGGCGACACGGCGAGCGTCACCTTCTGGGGCGGCCATCCACGCAATGACCTGAAGCTGGGCGGCACCTTCCTGCGCGTGCAGCAGCGGCAGCCGGATGGCTCGTGGAAGGACGTGGCGAACGACGGGGACGGCGTCGCGCTGTACCACTGGCAGCGCGAGTACTGCGTGCCCACGCTCGCGTGCTCGCTGGTGCGCATCACCTGGCCCATCTCCACGGACACGCCGCCGGGCACCTACCGGCTGGTGCACGAGGGGAACTGGAAGTCCGGCTGGGACGGGCGCGTGCATCCGTACTCGGGCAGCTCGCGCCCGTTCACCGTGCGGTAGGGCCCGGCGTCAGTCGCAGCTGCCGTCGGGGTTGCACCGCTTGTCGCACTTCCTACAGGCCGCGCCGTCCTTGCCGCACTGGTTCTTGTTGGGGGCGGGGATGCAGCTGTTGCCGTCGCAGCAGCCCGCGCAGGTGGACGGGTCGCAGCGGCAGAAGCCGTTGATGCACGCCAGGCCCGGGCCGCACGCGTTGCCGAGGCCGCAGAAGCACCGGCCCATGGCGCAGCGGTCGGTGTTGGCGCCGCACGCGGGGCCGTCTCCGCAGCCGCAGGTGCCCCGGCCGGTGCAGGTGTCGGCGCGCGTGTCGTCGCAGAGCTCGCAGGCGACGCCGCCCACGCCGCACGAGCGGAACGTGCGCGCGGTGCACACGCCCTCGCGGCAGCAGCCGTCCGGGCAGTCCAGGCAGAAGGTGCCGGTGGGGGTGGCGGTCAGCCGCACGGTGACCTCCACCTCGTAGCCCGCGCGCACGGTGGCGGTGGCCTCGCCGGCGGCGACCCCGGCGGTGTCGCCGCGCAGGCCCTCCACGCGGACGGTGGCCTGGGTGCCGTCGACGGCGCCGTCCAGGAGGACGCGGAAGGTCTCGCCGCTCTGGAGCGCGCGGCTGGAGTCCTGGGGGAGCAGCGTGGTGGGCACGGAGGCGCCCTCGGCGGTGGCGGAGACGCGCAGCCGGTCGAGGTTGAGCGAGGACTCGAACTCGGTGGTGACGAAGAGGGCGGTGCCGGACGCGGCGGCGGGGTCCCGGCAGGCGGCCAGCGCCACCGAGCCCAGGACGATGCAGGACAGGAGCCGGACGAGCGTCCGGCCGGAGTTCACACCCACGGGGCTCATGATGCGCGCCAGGGTAGCGGTTCCCCGGTGGAGCGTGAGGGGCGGGAGCGCGGGCGTTGGGCAGCGGACGCTCACGGCCCTCCGGGCGGGATGTCCGGTGTGTCACGCGCCGGGCTTCCCGCGTGGCGCCGGGCGCGCGGAGGCGCCAGCATTCAAGGACAGCGCGAGGGAGGTGGCGGACGCATGGTGGTCATCGTCATGGGCGTTTCAGGCAGCGGGAAGTCCACGGTGGGCCGGGAGCTCGCGGACCGGCTGGGGTGGACGTTCGTGGACGCGGACGACCTGCACTCCGTGGAGAACCGCCGGAAGATGGCCGCGGGCACGCCGCTGACGGACGTGGACCGGCAGCCCTGGCTGGAGCTGCTGCGCGCGCGGCTGGTGAAGGCGCTGGACGCGGGCGAGGACCTGGTGCTGGCGTTCTCCGGCCTCAAGCGGCGCTACCGCGAGCGCCTCACCGTGGACCCCCAGCGTGAGCGCTGGGTGTACCTGCACGCGCCCGCGTCCCTCATCCGCGAGCGGCTCCAGCAGCGCCTGGGGCACTTCATGCCGGCGGCGCTGCTCGACAGCCAGCTGGCGGCCCTGGAGGTGCCCGACGACGTGTTCACCGTGGACGTGACGCCCCCGGCGGGCGACGTGGTCCAGCGCATCCTGGACGGGGTGGGGCTGAAGCCCCACGTGGGAGGGCCCCGGGCATAGGCCTCCTCAGCGCACGCGCTCGACGGTGGCGCCCAGGCGCTCCAGCAGCTCGCGGTACCACGTGAAGGCGCGCTCGGTGTGGCCCGGCAGCTCCTTCGTGCCCCACAGCAGCGTGAGGGTGCGGCGCGTGGTGGCGTCCGTCTTGGTGCGCTGGGCGTCCTTCACCGCGTTGGCGCACGGGCCCTGCGCGTCGAAGAGGCACAGGAGGCCCTCCAGGTCGATGGTCTGCCCGGAGGCGTTGAAGACGTAGCGGTCGCCCTGGATGGCGATGGAGGCGCGGAAGGGCTCCCGGGCGCGGTCCAGGTCCACGACGCTGATGGGCAGGCCGCTGTGCAGCGACACGGCGTTGCATGCGTCCACCGCGGCGTTGATGGTGCCCAGCGTGCCGTCGCCGGCGGCGCGCACCAGGTACTCGGACGCGGGCTTGCCCCGGCCCGTGGGCTTGTAGCCGCCGTGGCGGAGCAGGTCCCGCACGGCGCCCCGGACCGCGTCGTCGCTCTGGAGCGGCGCGGTGGCGCCGGGCTTCAGCAGGGCCTGCAGCCAGTCGGGCGCGGGCAGGTCCCCCAGGGGAGCGGGGAAGGAGGAGGTGAACGCGATGAGGTCGAGGAAGGGGTGGTTGTCGACGGTCAGCACGGCGGCACTCTACGCCACGCGCTGGTAGGGTAGGGACCGCGCCGCTGTTTCCTTCGTCGCCACCTGGAGCCTTCGCATGCCCACGCTCATCCCGAAGCCCATCCGTGTGACGGCGGTGGGCAACAAGCCGAAGCTCATCGACGAGTACGTGGGGCGGGTGAACTCCAAGACGTCCAACATCAGCGTGGCCCACATGCGCAGCCCGGGCGGGTGGGAGGAGCCGGGGCAGACGCCCGAGTTCCGTGAAATCACCCTGGTGCTCGCGGGCACGCTGCGCGTGGAGCACAAGGGCGGGGTGATGGACGTGCACGCCGGCCAGACGGTGGTGTGCGAGCCCGGCGAGTGGGTCCGCTACAGCACCCCCCTGGAGGAGGGCGCGGAGTACGTGGCCATCTGCACCCCGGCGTTCTCCCCGGGCACGGTGCACCGGGACGCCTGAGCGCCGCGCTCCAGGTTCCAGGTCGGGCGGAATCCCTGGCGGGGGCCTGCCTGCCCGGCCGCGGGGATGGGCTGGAGGCCGTCGGGGGTTCGGAAGCATCCCGCTGGCGGGCGGCTCGTGGCATAAGGGCGCGCCGCCTGATTCCCCGGGCCTCCTCGGTACGCACATGATCCGTCTCGACAACATCGGCAAGCAGCACGGTCAGCAGATCCTCTTCGTGGAGGCGTCCGCCGCGCTCCACAAGGGGGAAAAGGTGGGGCTGGTGGGCCCGAACGGCGCGGGCAAGACGACGCTGTTCCGGATGATGACCGGCCAGGAGTACCCGGACGAGGGGCAGGTCTCCATCGACCGGGGCGTCACCATTGGCTACTTCAGCCAGGACGTGGGCGAGATGTCCGGCCGCAGCGCCGTGTCCGAGGTCATGGACGGCGCGGGCCCGGTGAGCACCGTGGCGGCGGAGATGAAGCAGTTGGAGGC
>JAFADT010000617.1 GCA_023424585.1 Pseudomonadota bacterium | reverse complement strand
GGACTACGCCACCCGCGACCGCGCGGTGCGCAAGCGCAACTTCCGCTCGCTGTGGATCGTCCGCATCAACGCGGCCGCGCGCAGCGTGGGCCTGTCCTACTCGAAGCTGATCGCCGGCCTGGCGAAGGCGAAGATCTCCCTGGACCGCAAGGTCCTGTCGGATCTGGCCATCGCGGACCCCGCGGGCTTTGCCGCCATCGCCAACATCGCGAAGGCAGCCTGAGACACGGCCGGCGGTGACGCCGGCTCCCGAAGCTGAAACGGGCTGCCTCCACCAGGGGGCGGCCCTTTTTTTTGCCCGGCGTCAGAGGCGTCCGGGGCGTGAATGGAAGGCGGGAAGAGGACGATGCGAGATCGATTGCAGGCGTTGGCGGACGCGGCGCGCCAGGAGATCTCCGGCGTGTCGGAGCCCTCGCAGGTGGAGGCGCTGCGCATCCGCTACCTGGGCAAGAAGGGCGAGCTGTCCGCAGTGCTGGGCGGCATGGGCAAGCTGCCCCCGGACGAGCGCCGCGCCCTGGGCGAGGTGGCCAACGCCGTCAAGGCGGAGCTGGAGCGGCTGCTGGCGGACGCGGTGAAGCGCGCCGAGGACGCCGCGCTGGAGGCGAAGCTCAAGGGGCCGCAGCTGGACGTGACGCTGCCGGGGCGCGCGGTGCTGCCGGGCGGGCGGCACCCGGTGTCGCGGACGCTGGAGGACATCGTCCGGACGTTCGCGCGGCTCGGGTTCGAGGTGGCGGTCGGGCCGGAGATCGAGCTCGACTACTTCAACTTCGAGGCGCTGAACCTGCCCAAGGACCACCCCGCGCGGGACATGCAGGACACGTTCTACGTGGACGAGCCCAGCCTGGGGCACGCGAAGAAGGCGGACAGCCCGTCGCTCTTGCGCACGCACACGTCGCCGGTGCAGGTGCGGCACATGCTGTCGCGCAAGCCGCCCATCCGCGCGGTGATGCCGGGCCGGGTGTACCGGCGCGATTCGGACATCACGCACACGCCCATGTTCCACCAGGTGGAGGGCCTGCTGGTGGACAAGGACGTGAGCTTCGCGGAGCTGAAGGGGACGCTGGACGCGTTCGTGAAGGCATTCTTCGGCTCGGAGACGCGCACGCGCTTCCGCCCGTCGTTCTTCCCCTTCACGGAGCCCTCCGCGGAGGTGGACGTCACCTGTGCGTCGTGCGGCGGCAAGGGCTGCCGCGTGTGCAAGCAGACCGGGTGGCTGGAGGTGCTGGGCAGCGGCATGGTGCACCCGAACGTCTTCACCGCCGCGGGCTACGACCCGAAGGAGGTGACGGGCTACGCGTTCGGCATGGGCGTGGAGCGCCTGGCGATGTTGCGCTACGGCGTCGACGACCTGCGGATGCTGTTCGAGAACGACGCCCGTTTCCTCGCGCAGTTCTGATTCCGGCCCACCAGGCAAGAGGACAAACCCTGTGAAGATTTCAGTGAAGTGGCTGGGTGATTACGTCGCGCTGCCGCCGTCCGTGGACGAGCTGGCGCGCAAGCTGACCGCGGCGGGGCTGGAGATCGAGGGCGTGGAGCGCCCCGGCGAGGGCCTGCGCGGCGTGGTGGTGGCGCAGATCCGCGAGTCGGTGCAGCACCCCAACGCGGACAAGCTGTCCGTCACGCAGGTGGACATCGGCGGCTCCGCGCTGTTCCAGGTGGTGTGCGGCGCGAAGAACTTCAAGGTCGGCGACAAGGTGCCGCTGGCCACGGTGGGCGCGAAGCTGCCCAACGGCATGGAGATCAAGCAGGCCGCGCTCCGGGGCGTGGACAGCTTCGGCATGCTCTGCTCGGCGAAGGAGCTGGGCATCACCGAGGACTCGGCCGGCCTGCTCATCCTGCCCGCGGACACGAAGCTGGGCATCCCCATCGCGGAGGCGCTGGGGCTGGATGACTCCGTGCTGGAGGTGAACGTCACCCCGAACCGGCCGGACGCGCTCAGTCACCTGGGCATCGCGCGCGAGGTGGGCGTGGTGACGGGGGCGCCGCTGAAGCCGCCGCAGCCCAGGCCCGTCGAGTCCGGCAAGGCCGTGGCGGAGCTGGTGAAGGTGCGCATCGACGCGAAGGAGCGCTGCTCGCGCTACGCGGCGCGGGTGGTGGAGGGACTCACCGTCCAGCCGTCGCCGCAGTGGATGCAGGACCGGCTGAAGGCGTGCGGCGTGCGCGCCATCAACAACGTGGTGGACGTCACCAACTACGTGCTCCTGGAGTATGGCCAGCCGCTGCACGCGTTCGACCTGGAGAAGGTGGCGGGCCAGGAGATCGTCGTCCGCACCGCGAAGCCGGGCGAGAAGCTGCGCACGCTGGACGACAAGGAGCGGACGCTGGACGCGGACGACCTGGTCATCGCGGACCGCGACCGGGCGCAGGCGCTGGCGGGCGTGATGGGCGGCGGCGACAGCGAGGTGACGCAGGGCACGAAGCGCATCGTCATCGAGTCCGCGCACTTCCACGGCTCCGGCGTGCGCCGGTCCGCGAAGCGCTACGCGCTGCACACGGAGGCGTCGCACCGCTTCGAGCGCGGGGCGGACCTGGACGCGGTGCTGCCGGCGTTGGATCGGGCCGCGCAGCTCATCGCGGAGCTGTCGGGCGGCACGGTGGCGCCGGGCCGGGTGGACGTGCAGCCCGAGCCCCTGGCGCCGCGCCGGGCGACGCTGCGCTACGGCCGGGTGGAGAAGGTGCTGGGCGTGGCGGTGCCGGAGGCGGAGGTCCGGCGCATCCTGACGGCGCTGGGCTTCAGGGCCGTGGACGAGTCCCAGGGCCAGACGACGTTCGAGGTGCCGCGGGCGCGCGTGGACGTGGAGCGCGAGGAGGACCTGCTGGAGGAGGTCGCCCGCGTGTACGGCTACGACAACATCCCGGCGAGGCTGCCGCGAGGGCTGGAGACGCTGGCGCCGGAGCCGCCGTCCATGGAGGCGGAGCGCCGGCTGCGCCACGCGCTGGGCGGGGCGGGGCTGTCCGAGGTGGTGAACTACTCGTTCGTGGCGCCGAAGTCGCTGGAGGTGCTGGGCGGGAAGGAGGCGCCCATCGCGCTCCTGAACCCGCTGAGCGTCGAGCAGTCGGTGATGCGCACGAGCCTGCTGCCGGGCCTCTTGGAGAACCTGTCGCGCAGCGTGCGCCACCAGGTGGAGTCGGTGGGCCTGTACGAGGCGGGCCGGGCGTACTTCCGGGACCCGGAGGGCGGGCAGGGGATGCGCCCCGCGGCGCGCGAGGTGCCGCGCGTGGCGGGCTTGGTGTGGGGCCTGCGCGGCGGGGGCCGGTCCTGGACGCAGAAGGACGCGCGCGTGGACTTCTACGACGCGAAGGGGGCGGTGGAGGCGCTGCTGCACGCGCTGCACGTGGAGGGCGTGGCCTTCACCCCGGCGGAGCCTCCGGCGTACCACCCTCGGAGCACGGCCCGGGTGGCGCTGAAGGACGGGACGGTGCTGGGCCACGTGGGCGAGGTGCACCCGCGCGTGGCGAAGGCGCTGGGCCTGCCGGAGGGCGTGTTCGTGTTCGAGCTGGACACGGAGCCGCTGTACGCGGCGGCGCGGCTGGTGCCGCAGGCGGAGGGGCTGCCCAGGTACCCGGCGGTGTTGCGGGACCTGGCGGTGGTGGTGCCGCTAGAGCTGCGCAACGAGGAGGTGCGCCGGGTCATCCTGGAGGTGGGGGCGCCGCTGGTGGAGGACGCGCTGGTGTTCGACGTCTACACGGGCAAGCCGATCCCCGAAGGGAAGAAGAACCTGGCGTACGCCCTGAGGTACCGCTCGCCCGAGCGGACGCTGACCGACGCGGAGGTCACGGAGGCCCACCAGCGCATCATCGCGGAGGTGAACCAGCGCCTGGGGGCGGCCCTGCGCGCCTGAATTCCTGAATGAAGTCAGGACGTTGACACGGTTCGGGGAAGGCTGACACCATGCCCCGCGTTCACCGGCCATCACGGGTGCCAGAGGACTCGCATGACGAAAGCGGACATCATCGAGGGGGTCTACGAGAAGGTCGGCTTCTCCAAGAAGGAGTCGGCGGAGATCGTAGAGCTCGTCTTCGACACCGTGAAGGAGACGTTGGAGCGCGGGGACAAGATCAAGATCTCCGGGTTCGGAAACTTCCAGGTGCGCCAGAAGAAGGCGCGCGTGGGGCGCAACCCGCAGACGGGCAAGGAGATCGAGATCAGCGCCCGTCGGGTCCTGACCTTCCGGCCGAGCCAGGTGTTGAAGAGCGCCCTGAACGGCGAGGCGCCGCCGGAGAACCACGCGGAGATCGACGCGCAGGAGGAGGCGGCGGCGGACGCGGCGGAGGCGAGGGGCGAGGACTTCGACGAGGGAATGGAAGAGGGCGACGAGTAGGTTTTTCACCGGCGCCCGTCACCTCCTGCTTGACCTGAAACGAGGGCAGGGGCATAAGGGCGCACCGTTTCACGACGGCCGTTTTCGGGGCGTAGCGCAGCCTGGTAGCGCACTTGCTTGGGGTGCAAGTGGTCGCAGGTTCAAATCCTGTCGCCCCGACCATCGAAGGCCCTGGAGTTTCCGGTGCAAGCCGGTGACTCCAGGGCCTTCATCTTCTGGGGTCCCGGACTCCAGTAGCAAACTAGCAGCAAGCGGAGGCATCTCCTCGGCCTCCAGCAGCACGGGCTCTGTCTGCGGACACCCTGCTGCGATGAAGGGCTGGAAGGCGAGCCGGTCGATGCCCTTGCGCATGTCCTCCACATCCAGGTGGCCGTAGACCTCCGTGGTGATGGCGGGGTCCGAGTGGCGCAGGATGCGCTGCACGGTGGCCAGGGGAACACCCGCCTTCAACAGCAGTGTGGCGGTGGTGTGCCGCAGGTCATGGAAGCGCAGCGGGCGAGGCAGGGCCCGAGGCCACAACTGCATGCCACAGCGGGTGTGACGGACCGGGGTAATGGATCGCAGGCGGGTCACCCAAGCTGTTCGTAGCGGGG
>JAFADT010000997.1 GCA_023424585.1 Pseudomonadota bacterium | reverse complement strand
ACGTAGGACACCGCCGTGGCCGGGACCGCCGCGTTCTCGAGCGCCTTGCGGATGACGGCCTGCTGGGCGGGCCCGTTGGGGACCGTCAACCCGCTGCTGCGTCCGTCCTGGTTCACCGCCGAGCCTCGGATGATCGCGAGGATGGTGTCTCCGTCCGCCCGGGCATCGGACAGTCGCTTGCAGATGATGACGCCGCAGCCCTCGGAGCGGACGTAGCCATCGGCCGCGGCGTCGAAGGTCTTGCAGCGCCCGTCCGGTGCCAGCATCCGGGCCTTGGAGAAGTTGACGGAGAACTCCGGCAGGAGCTGAAGGCTCGCCCCGCCCACGAGCGCCATCCGGCACTCGCCCGCGCGCAGGCTCTGACAGGCCAGGTGCACCGCGACGAGCGAGGAGGAGCACGCGGTGTCCACGGAGAGGCTGGGCCCCTGCAAGCCGAGCCAGTACGAGAGCCGGCCCGAAGCGACCGCGTGCGCATTGCCGGTGCCCAGGTACGCGTCGAGCTCCTCAGGGCCGCGCGCCAGCAGCAGCTGTCCGTAGTCAGTGCCGCCAATGCCGACGAAGACGCCCGTGGCGCTGCCCGCCAGCGAGTCCGGCGGCACGCCCGCGTCCTCCAGCGCTTCCCACGTCACCTCCAACAGCAGGCGCTGCTGGGGATCCAGGCTCCGCGCCTCCCGCAGGGAGACGCCGAAGAACGGGGCGTCGAAGCCCTGGATGCCGTCGACGAAGCCGCCGAAGCGGGTGGAGATTCTTCCCGGCGTCTCCGGATCCGGGTCGTACCAGGCCTCGGCGTCCCAGCGCTCCGGGGGGACCTCGGTGATGGCGTCGACCCCGTCGCGCAGCAGGCGCCAGTACGCCTCGGGAGAGCGCGCCCCGCCCGGGAAGCGGCAGCCCATGCCGATGATGGCGATGGGCTCGCGGCGTGCCGCTTCGACGGCGTCGAGCTTCGCGCGCATGTCCTCCAGGGCGCCCAGCGCCCGCTTCACGGGAGACAGCGCACCGCTCTTCTCGGCTCGTTCGACCATGTCCTCCGACCTCATTCGTCCCGGGGCTCGCGTCAGAACCGCAACGTCTCCAACTGCTTCAAGAGCAACGCCTCGGCTTCTTCCTCGGAGAGCGCCTCCACCTCGAGCCGGGGGCCGGGCTCCGGGGCGGCATGCGCCTCACGTCGCTCCTCGGGCGGGGGCTTCGCCACGGCCCCAGGAGCGCCTGGCAGCGACGCCAGGAAGTCCGTCAACGCGTCGAGCGTCGGGTAGTCCAGGGTCAGCGTCGCTGGCAGCGGCTGGCCCAGGCCGCGCTGGAGGCGGTTGCGCAACTCCAGCGACGTGAGCGAGTCCATCCCGAGGTCGAAGAAGCCCGTATCCGCGGCAACCACCCGGTGGCTCTCCAGGCCCAGGACGTGGGCGAGCTGTCCGCGGACGTGCTCCGCGAGGAGCGTGCGTCGGCGGTGCTGCGGAGCGGACTGGAGCTGCTCGAGGAGCCCGACCGGTGCTCCCACGGGGGCGGGCGCCAGCTCCGCGAAGTCACGGATCAGCGGCAGCCGGCCCGCGCCCTCGATGAACTTCCGCCAGTCCACGGGCACCACGCCCACCTGGGGCACGGGGCACGAGAACAGCCGCTCCAGCGCGGCGAGCCCCTGTGCTGGCGGAATCATCCCCAGCCCCTTCTTGCGCAACAGCGCCACCGCTTCGGCCGAGGACGCGGCGCCCACTTCGGACCAGCCGCCCCAGTTGATGCTCAGCGCTGGCAGTCCCAGTGCGCGCCGGTGCCAGGCCAGCATGTCGAGGAAGGTGTTGGCGGCGCCGTGGTTGCCCTGGCCGGGATTGGCCAGCAGGGCCGCCGACGCGGAGAACAGCACGAAGCAGTCCAGGGGCAGCTCGCGCGTGAGCGCGTGCAGGTGCCAGGCGCCCCGGACCTTGGGCGCGAGCACCTGGGCGAAGCGCTCCCAGGTGAGCTGGCTCAAGAGCCCGTTGTCGAGCACGCCGGCCGCGTGCATCACGCCGCGCAGCGGGGGGAGGTTCGTCCGGACGTGCTCCAGCACGCGGCGGACCTCCTCCTCGCGGGAGATGTCGGCCTGGAGGAGGTGCGCCTGCGCGCCCGCGAGCGCCAGCGCCGCCACGGCCGCGTCCGCCTCGGGGCCGGTGGCGCGGCGCCCGACGAGCACCAGGTGCCGTGCCCCGCGCTCCGCCATCCACCGCGCCACGAGTGGCCCCAGCCCACCCAGTCCGCCCGTGATGAGATACGTGGCGTCCTCGCGGAAGCGCACGGTCGCGGCCGGCGCGAGGGCGTGGCGGGACAACCGGGACACGTAGCGTCCCTCGGCGCGGCGGGCCACCTGGTCCTCGTCCTGGACCGAGAAGAGCTCGTCGAACAGCGCCTGGGCGTCCTCCTCCGGAGGCGCTTCGCCCGGCCGCAGGTCGACGCGGGTGCAGCGCAGCTCCGGGTGTTCGAGCGCGATGGCTCGGCCCAGCGCCCAGAGGGGGGATTGCGCCAGCCCCGGGACGTCCGTCGACGGGCCCGCCGGGACCGCGCCGCGAGTCACCAGCCACAGCGCGGGCGGTGTCCCCTCACGCAGGGCAGCCAGGGCCTGCACCAGATGCAGGGTGCTCGCAAACGATCGGGTCGCCGCCGCGTCGAGCGAGGCCGCATCCAGGGTCGCGACGGAAGCGACCTCCAGGCTCCAGAGATGCACCACGCCCGCCAGCGGCGTGGGCGACGCTTCGCCAGGCCGGCCTGTCCGGGCGAGCTCGATGAGGCGCCGCAGGTCCGCGGGACGGGTGGGGTCCACGCGGAACACGTCTGGCGCCACCTGCTCGAAGCGCTCACCGGGACGCGCGAACAGGCACGCGTCGCCGTGCTGCCGCAGCCGCGCCGCCAGGTTCTCTCCGAGCGGGCCCTCCTCCACCAACAGCAGCCAGCGCCGCCGTGGCGTCACCGTTGAATCCACCCGCGCGTCGGCCCGGGCCAGGAGCGCCGCCTGCCTGGAGAGGACGGCGAGACCTTCGTGCTCCAGGGGGAGCGCCGCAGCCTCGGAGAACCCACACTCGCGCAGGACCTTGCACCACTGCTCGGAGGAGAGCAGCGGGTGGCGCGAGCGCAGGTCGGTGTCGACGAAGCCGTTCCAGCCGCCGGTGAGGCCGAAGGTCAGGTCGATCCACCGCGTCGGCTCGGTGGCTTCGAGCGCCACCAGCAGACCTCCCGGGCTCAGCAGCGTGCGCACGTGGCGCAGGGACTCGCGGAGGTCTCGCGTGGCGTGCAGGACGTTGGAGGCGAGCACCAGGTCGTAGCCGCCCGCGTCGAGTCCCTGGGCCGATGGCTCCTTCTCCAGGTCCAGCGCCTGGTAGCGCACGAATGGATACGCCGCGAACTCCTCCGAGGCCCGCGCGGTCAGGAGCGGCGACAGATCCGTGAACATGTACTCGCTGCGGTCCGCGGGCAGCAGCGGCAGCACGTAGGAGGTCGTCGCGCCGGTGCCCGCGCCCACTTCGAGGATCCGCAGCTTGCGTCCCGGGGGCAGCCGTTCGAGCGCCGCGGTGAGCGCACCCTGCACCAGCGCGTGGATCGTCCGCGAGGCAGGGGTCTTCCGATACAGCTCCGCCAACTGGCGCGAGTCGCCTCCGGGGAACAGCAGGTGCAGGGGATCGACGCGTCCCTGGAGCACCTCCGCCAACTGGGTTCCGCAGCGCCTGAGCAGGTCCAGCTCAGCCCCCACCGAGGGGTGCCGTGACGCTGTGGCTTCGAGCTGCTCGCGCGCGTCGGAGCGCGAGGGCAGGGGGCCCTCCTCGGCGAGGATGTCGAGCAAGCGCTCGAAGAGGCGGCGCTGGGCGGGGATCACTCCCAGCCGCTCCGCCAGGGCCGCCGCGGGAACCGGAACGTCAGCGGCTGGCTGCCAGCTCAGCTTGCGCAGGGCTTCGCTGATGAGGACGGCGCTCAGCGACTCCAGCGCTCGCAGCCCGGACTCGTAGGGCGCGATCTCCGGCTGCGCCAGGAGCGTGGACACCTGTGCGCCCAGTCGCGCTCGCAGCTCCTCGATGGGCGGGAGGAAGTCGGGGGGCGGCAGCGTCCCCGGGAGCGCCTGGAGCTTCCAGCGCACCTCGTACAGCCAGTCCTGGAAGGCCGGCGCGGAGCGCTGTTCGCGGTGCTTCGCGACCAGGGCTTCGAGGACCCTGGGCAGCAGGCCGCGCTCCTCGGGAGCGAGGACCTGATCCGCCTCGACCATGCGCGCCAGCCGCGCGACGTCCCCTGCTTCGAGCAGCCGCACGACCTGCGAGGGAGCCCCGGCGCCGTCCGTCGGGGCGCTCCGGGTGGCCCCCACGGAAGGGGAGAGCCAGTAGCGCTGCCGTTGGAAGGGATAGGTGGGCAGCGCCACCCGGCGGGGCGCGGGATCCTGCTCGAAGCCAGCCCAGTCGAGGGGCGCGCCCCGGACGTAGAGCTCCGCCACGCTCTCCAGCAGTTGTTGCCAGTCCGGACGCTTCGGGTTCACGGAGGGCAGCCACGCGACGGTGGCATCGTCCACACAGCCCGCGCCCAGCCCTGCGAGCACGGGCGCCGGGCCCAGCTCCACGAAGACGCGGCAGCCCTGCTGGTGCAGCGTCCGGACACCGGCGGCGAACTGAACGGCCTCGCGGGCGTGGCGTGCCCAGTAGTCCGGAGAGGTGAGCTCCTGGCCCGCCAGCGCTCCGGTCAGGTTGGAGACGAGCCGCAGCCGCGGCGCCGACAAGGAGACCTGGGCCGCGAGTCGCCGGAGCTCCCGCAGGATCGGCTCCTGTCGCGGTGAGTGGAAGGCGTGGGAGACCTCCAGGCGCCGGGTGCGCACGCCCTCGGACTCCCACTGCGCCGCGAGCGCGCGCACCACCTCGCGCTCTCCCGAGACCACCACGCTGCGAGGGCCGTTGATGGCGGCGATGGAGACGGCGTGCGCATGCGGGGCGAGCCTCGGCGTCAGCTCCTCCACGGAGGCCTGCACCGACACCATCTCTCCGTCGCGTGGCAGCTCCCCCATCAGCCGCGCCCGCCCGGCGATGAGCCGCAGGCCGTCCTCCAGCGAGAAGACGCCCGCCACGCAGGCGGCGACGTACTCACCGACGCTGTGTCCGAGCACGGCCGAAGGGACCACGCCCCAGGAGCGCCACAGCTCCGCCAGCGCATACTCGAAGGCGAACAGGGCCGGCTGCGTGAAGCGCGTGTCATCCAGCGGCGCGCGCGCACCGTTCACGGGGAAGATCACCTCCAGCAGCGAGCGCCCGAGCTGTCCCTCCAGCAGCCCCGCGCAGCGCTCCAGGGCGTCCCGGAAGGTGGGCTGCGTCTCGTACAGCTGTCGGCCCATCCCCGGGTACTGGGCGCCCTGACCCGTGAACAGGAAGGCGATCTTCGGGCGGTCGGCGCTCGACGTGCGCCGGGCACGTGCGTCCGGTGGAAGGGCTCCCGTCGCGATGTCCGCGAGCTTTCGTGCCGCCTCCTCGCGGGATGCCGCGACGAGCGCCAGGCGCTGCGGCAGATGCGCGCGGTCGGTCCGGGTGGTGGAGGCCACCTCCCCCAGCGGGTGGTTGGGCGAGGCCAGGTGCCGCGCGTAGCGGTCCGCAAGCTGTCGCAGCCCCTCCTCGGAGTGCGCCGACAACGTCAGCAGGTGGTACGGCCGCTCGGGGGCGGGAGGCCGGGGCGCGGGGGCTGGCGCCTCCTCCACGAGGACGTGCGCGTTGATGCCGCTCATGCCGAACGACGCCACGGCGGCGGTGCGGGGCCGGTCCCGCTGGGGCCAGGCCGTGCGCTGGACGGGGACGCGCAGCGGGAGCGTGTCCCAGGGGATGTGCGGGTTGGGCTGTTGGAGGTGCAGGTGCGCGGGGAGCTCGCCGTGCCGCAGGGAGAGGACGACCTTGATCAACCCCGCGATGCCCGCCGCCGCCTCGAGGTGCCCGACGTTCGTCTTCACCGAGCCGAGCAGCAGGGGCTGCGCCGCGTCGCGCCCGGAGCACAGCACGTCCGCCAGGACCCGGACCTCGATGGGGTCACCCAACGAGGTGCCCGTCCCGTGCGCCTCGACGTAGTCGACCTCGGTGGGGCCGAGCCCCGCGGCATCCAGCGCCTGCCGGAGCACGCGCTCCTGGGCGGGGCCGCTGGGCACCGTCAGCCCGGCGCTCCGTCCGTCATGGTTCACCGCCGAGCCGCGGATCACCGCCAGGATTGGATCGCGGGCGGCCACCGCGTCCGAGAGGCGCTTGAGCACCACCACGCCGCAGCCCTCGCCACGGCCATAGCCGTCCGCCGACGCGTCGAAGGTCCTGCACCGCCCATCCGCGGACAGGGCCCGCATCCGGGAGAGCAGCAGGGAGATGTCCGGCGACAGCATGAGGTTGACGCCGCCGGCCAGCGCGAGGTCGCACTCGCCGGCGCGCAGCGCCTGACAGGCCAGGTGCACCGACACCAGCGAGCTGGAGCACGCCGTGGCCACCACCATGCTCGGTCCCTGGAGCCCCAGGTGGTACGAGAGCCGGCCCGCGGGGAAGCTCAGCTCCGTGCCCGTGCCCCCGTAGGGGTCGAGCGCCTCGGTCGCCACCTGCTGCGCCTGGAGCCGGGTGTAGTCCGTGGCCATCAACCCCACGTAGACCCCGGTCCGGGTGCCCGAGAGCCGGTCCGGCGCGATGCCCGCGTGCTCGAGCGCCTCCCACGCCACCTCCAGCAGGAGCCGCTGCTGTGGATCCATGCTCGCCGCCTCACGGGGCGAGATGCCGAAGAACGCGGCGTCGAACGCGTCCACCCGGTCGAGGAACGCGCCCCGGCGCGTGTACATCTTCCCCGGCGCGTCGGGGTCCGCGTCGAAGTAGTCGTCGATGCGCCAGCGATCCGCGGGCACCTCGGACGTCGCGTCGCGCCCGTCGCGGAGCAGCTCCCAGAACGAGGCGGGATCCACCGCGCCGCCGGGGAAGCGGCAGCCGATGCCCACCAGGGCGATGGGCTCGCGCCGGGCCTGCTCGACAGCGGCGAGCCGGGCCTCGAGCTCCTCGATGGCCAGATAGGCCTTCAGCAAGGGGGAAGGGGCGTTCACGGACGACTCATCTCTTTCGCTCCAGCGACGCGAGCTTCTTGAGGAGGACGGCCTCCAACTCCGCCTCGGAGAGCCGCGTGACGTCCTCTCGCGGCGCGGCAGGGGCTCTCGAAGCCGGCGGAGGAGCGGCCCTGGGCTCCGGCGTGAGGAGCCGCTCCTTCAAGTGGGTCATCAGCTCGTCGAGGGACGGGTGATCGAAGAGCAGGGTGGAGGAGAGCGGCTTGCCGGCGCGGGCCTGGAGGTGGTTGCGCAGCTCGAGCGCCATCAGCGAATCCAGGCCCAGCTCGAAGAGGCTCTGGTCCGTGGGCGCGGCCTGGCCCGGCGACAGCGCGAGCACCCGCGCCGCTTCGGCCTGGAGCACCTCCATCAGCTCCCGCTCCGCCTCCTGCGGCGCGAGGCCCGCGAGCTGTGCTTCGAGTGTTCGCGTCGGCTGCGACGAGGCGGTGCCGCGCGGCACCTGCGCCGGGCGCCGCTGGCGAGGCAGCACCGCGACCTGGGTTCGCT
>JAFADT010000550.1 GCA_023424585.1 Pseudomonadota bacterium | reverse complement strand
GCCGGGAAGGGCCTCAATTGGAGGCCCACCACAGGAAGACCGGCAGCCCCAGGACGATCAGGGCCGTCGCGACGTAGTAGTGCACCGGGAAGTCGTAGACGGTGGGCACCGCCGGCGGGACCACCGGCGCGGGCGGTGCCAGGGCCGCTGGCTGCGGGATGCGCTGGGAGATGCGGTCCTTCAGCTCGCGGATGCGCTCGGGCTGCCCCACCAGGCGTCCGGTGAAGCCCGCGGCCAGGCAGAAGCGGATCATCTCGAAGACGATGGGCGGGGTGTCATTGCGGCGCAACTTCTCTTCCACGAAGTCGTAGAAGAGGTCTCCGCCGGAGTCGACCTGGAACAGGTTCTGCTGCAGGAGCGGCCAGAGATGTTGCTCCGCGTCCGCCAGCCGCCGGAGCACCCATTCATCCAGGAAGAACACGAAGGGGCGGATCAGATCCTCCACCGCGTCGGGCGGCATGTCCGCGCCGAACGAGGCGCGCAGGCGCTCCAGCTCCACCATCAGCGCCTGCTCCAGGTGCCCGAGCGCCTCCTGCCCCACCCTGCCCTGCGGCCGGCGCGCACCCGGGGCGGGCTCGGCGGGCAGGGCCCGGTCGAGGAGCTGGCGCACGCGACGCTGCGTGGCCAGGAGTGCGTTCCAGTGCTCCAGTTTCATGCGCGTGTTTGTCTATGTTGGAAGCTGTAGCGGCCCCAGACCCGCCACCGAGGCCTTGAGATCAACCGTGGCCTCATTGTTCCAAGCATCAAGCAGGTCCCTCAGCTGCTCAAGAAAGCAGATGACGACAGGCTCGAAGCTCTGGTCGAAGGGCTCCATCACGGCTTCGTAGGAGTGGCGGAGCCCTGAGCCCTTGAGCGCGCTGTCGGGGACGACACTGAACTTCAACTCCTTGAGCCACGGGAGGACGCGGCGGAACGAGCTCTCCGCGGGAGTCCCCAGGTGGCCCAGCAGGGCGACCACCTCGTCCCGGCCCAGCGTGGGCTTCGCCTTCCACGCGAGGAACTGCGTCAGCGCCTCGACGTCATCCCGTAGCACGCTGTCGCGGTGGGGCTGGAGGCCGCCCACCGTCTGCCACTTCAGGCCCTCGATGTGCCGGCCCGGGATGGACACCTCCACCCTGCCCGCCGCCTGCGCGGAGAACTGCGGCTGGTGCCACAGCGCCTCCAGCACGATCTTGCGGGGCGCGGTGAACGCCTCCGGCATGCGCACGATGAGGCTCTGCCGCGAGGCGAGCTTCTCGTCGAAGGTCTCGTCCACCTCGTAGCTGGGGCCCTTGCCGGGCAGGAACGCGGGCCGCAGCGGGGCGAGGCCCGCCTTGGTCATCTCGTAGACGCCCGTCACCGAGTGCAGGCTGAACTCGCGCCCCGCGCTCATGCTGAGGATGGGGTGCTCCGCGCGCGTGCCGTCCGCCACGATGACCTGCGCGGGCTCCGCCTTGAGGTTCACCACCGGCACGGTGAACAGCTGGAAGAAGTCCGGGTGCAGCGAGCGCCCGACGTTCCAGTCCTTGTCCAGGTCCAGGCAGAGGCAGAACCGCATCCAGGAGCTGTTGCGCGGCGGCGGCACCTTCACGTGCACGAAGAGCTGCTGCTCCGGGAACTGGAAGAACGCGCGCAGGCGCTGGAACGGGTGCGCGTAGAGGCCGCTGTCGTCCGGCGCGGGCGGGTCGCGGTTGAAGGACACCTCGCAGGGGCTGCCCACGGAGTGCTCGTCCGCCTCCTCGTCGTAGACGACGCTCACCTGCTTCAGGTGCTTGCGCAGCGCGTGGAACACGGCCAGCGACGAGCGGTAGTCGTCCAGGTGCCGCACGTGCAGGCTGAGCACGTCGATGGCGTCCTTGCGCGCGAAGCGGGACTCGAAGCGGAGGATGAGCCGGTGGCCGCTGCGCACCTGCGGCACCACGTCCGTGCCCCTGAGGAAGATGGGCAGCACGCGCAGGTCGCGCTGGAGCCGGAAGGAGCCCGCCACGCCCTCCGCGGGCGTCAGGCGCAGCTCCGTGCCCCGGGTGAGGAGCACCGGCTCCACCATCTTCTCCGTGGGCACCGCCTGCGCCATGGCGGCGGCGGGCACGGGCTCCAGCAGGAAGTCGAAGAAGCCCGCGAACAGCCGGCGCCAGGTGGAGCGCAGGTTGTGCAGCGTGGCGTGCCGCGTCTGCACGGAGAAGAACGCCATCGCCTCGATGAGGCGGCGCACGTCCGGGTCCTCGCGGTCCAGCGGGGCCGCCGGGTGCCGCTCCTGGAAGCGCTGCCGGAAGCGCTCCAGCCCGTCCAGCTCCGACAGGAAGTCCAGGTAGATCTTCTCCGAGAAGTCCTTCACCGCCCGCTCTCCCGCCGTACGTCCATCGTCGCCATGTGCGTCGTCAGCCCAGCTTCACCAGGGTGCCGCCCACGCTGGTGATGGAGCCCTTCAGGTTCGCCATGCCGGAGCTCTCCAGGTCGAGCTTGCCGGTGCCGGCCACCTTGGTCATCGCGCCGGACATCTCCGCCTGGGACTTGCCGGCGAGCTTCAGCGTCACGCCGTCCACCTTCGCCTCGCCGCCGGAGGTCACCATCTCCGCGCCCATGTTGCCCTTCATGGCCAGCTTGGACGTGGCCTCGATGTTCACGTTCGCGCTGGAGGACAGCTTCGCGTCGCGGGTGGCCGTCTGCGTGAGCTTGGCGCTCGTCTTGAGCGTCATGTCCTGGGTGCTCTCCACCGTGAGCGTGTCCTGGCTGGTCCACTTGGAGACGCCCTTGGACTTCATCGTGAGGGTGTCGGTGTCGAAGGTGAGGTCCTTCACCGTGACGACGATGCTGTCCTGCTTCTGGACGATGGTGCTGGTCTCCTGCGGTCCCTTCACGGTGATGGTGATGCTGGTCCCGTCCATCACGAGCGTCTGGGTGATTTGATCATCCGCGTTGTCGACCTGGACGGTGATGCCCTTCTGCTTGTCCAGCTCGATCTTGCAAACCAGCGTGCCCATCGGTCCCTCCCGCCTAGGCGGACTCTTCCTTCACCAGGATGAGCAGGTTGCCTTCCTTGAGCTCGATCTTCTCCGTGTCGCTCTCGTTCGTGCGCTGGAGGCGCCACAGCGGCTTGTTGTCCTCGTAGAAGTGCCGCATGGACGTGCCGCTCGTCGTGGTCTTGCCGACGAGCAGGTGCACGCCCTGCCCGTCCGAGGGCAGCCGCGCGCCCGCCCGCCAGTCCAGGTGGCGCTTGAGCCACGCGCGCAGGAAGTCCAGCGCCACCAGCACCCGGGCGCCCTTGTAGGCCGGGAAGTAGAAGTGCCCCGGCAGGAGGTTCGCGTTGAACGGCACCTGGATGATCTGGTTCGCGAAGAGCGGCAGCTTGATCTTGTAGCTGTCCAGGGAGGTGGCGTCGTCCGTGTACGCCTGCCAGGTCTCGTCCTTCTGCTCGCCCACCTCGCTGACGATGAGCCCCTCCACGAAGCGCGGGTACACCGGCGCGGTGAAGGGCGGCAGGTCCACGTGCAGCTCGGCCTTCTTCTCCAGCCGCGTGGTGAAGGTGATGAGGAAGCGGCTCTCCGGCTTGGGGCGGCGCGTGGGCGCCTCCCCCGGCCCGTCCGGCGTCCCCTCCCCGTCCCCGGCCTCCACGGGCAGCGGCTCCGCGCGCAGGCTCATCCGGCGCACCCGGAAGTCCTCCGTGGAGGGCACGCCCGCGGCGGTCCACCCGGCGGTGGCCGGCAGCTTCACCAGCGCGCCCGGGGCGAAGGCCACCGCCGGGAAGCGGTTCCAGTCCAGCTCCACCTCCAGGCCGCGCACCTTGAGGCGCGCCGTCTCCAGCGTCACGCGGGCCTGCACGTCGTCCTCGATGTCCGTGCGCAGGAGCACGTCCCGGCGCACGCCGGGGACGGCCTGGGCGTTGGTGATGGCCTGGTTCTTGGGGCTCTCCGCGGCGGCATTGAGGATGGCCACGTCGTGCCGCGCCACCTCCGGGAACACCACCGACACGCGGTCCACGTCCGCCGCGCGCAGCGTGAGGGGCGTGGGGCTCGCGTCCTTCGTCGCGCGCAGCTGGTAGCCCTGCGCCGTGTAGTCGTACGCCAGCACGCCGTCGCGCGTGTGTACGAACCAGACGACGAAGTCGTAGAAGCTGGCGCCCGACTCCGGCGCCAGGCCCAGGAAGATGAGCGGCAGCGTCGCGTCCAGCTGCGCGGCCCAGTCGTTGGCCAGGGCGATCTTGTCGCCCTTGTGCGCGTCCAGCACGTCCTGCAGCGTCTTCTGCGTGTAGAGCACGCACGGGTGGTGCTGCGTCCAGAGCAGCCGCGCCGGGTCCACGAAGCGCACGGTGTAGTGCCGGTACGTGATGCCCGCGCCCCTGGCCCGGGCGACCGCCTCCTCCGTGAGCGCCTTCTCCTGCACCAGCCCCTTCACCTTCAGGGACGTGAAGGCGGGCTGGGTCGCCGTGTCGGAGTGCACCGCCTTCAGCTCCAGCGACACCTCCGCCAGATCCGGCTTGAGGAAGTCCGCCAGCACCAGGTCCTGCAGCTGGCCGCCGTGCGCGGTCTCGTCGAGGACGCGGAACTCCACCCGCCCCTCATGGCCCCAGCCGTGCAGATCCAGCTCGAAGGCGAGCACGTCCGACGGGGGGATGGCGTGCGCCGTCCCGCCGAGGGTGAGCGTCAGGCCCAGGTCCAGGCGGTCGGCGAAGGCCATCAGGTGTCCTCCGCCTGCACGCGCACCCGGCCGGTGGTGGCGTGGAACAGCAGGCGCAGGTGGCAGGGCTGACCGTCGAAGGTGCCCTTGCAGTCGAAGTGCAGCCACAGCGTGCTGTCGCGGCCGCGCAGCTTCACCTCCGGCTCCACCAGCCGGGGCTCGTGCCGCGTCACCTCCTGCTGGATCTCCGCGGTGAGGGCCTCCACCAGTTCGCGCGTGCCCAGCTTCTCCGTGTACCCGCCCAGCCCGAAGTCGTGCATGAAGAAGCCGTAGCCCTTCTTCGTGTTGAGCACGGCTTCGATGTTGCGCATCACGTGCTCCAGGCTGTCGCGCACGCTGGAGCGCTGAGCGCGGGCCGCGAACTTGTCCAGGAACGGTGCGCGCGCCATGCCGGCTAGCTCCTCCGCCAGAACAGCGACGTCTGGGCGCCCCGCAGCGCGGGCGTCACGTAGAAGGCCAGGCCGTCCTCGCGCAGCGCGTGCTGCCACTCCTCGCCGTTGCTCAGGAGGTACCAGTCGATCTCAGGCCCCAGCGCGTGCGGGAAGGACGGATACGGCACGTGCTTGAAGGGCACGCCCTTCAGGGCCTGGCGGCGCACCAGCGGCAGCCGCGAGGGGCTGGCCAGCTTCACGCCGTCCAGCGGCGTGCGCTCCCCGGGATTGGTGCGCTGCACCAGCAGGTACGCCTCGCTGGCGGAGCGGATCTCCGGCGGCAGCGGCGTCATCTGGAACTGCCCCTCCTTCGCCTGGAAGGCCTTGTGCGTGGAGCGCGTGGCCTCCGGCTGGAAGCTGCGCGTGAGCAGGCGGATCCACCCGCCCAGGGCCTCGTTGAGCTGCTCGTGCTGGTACACCGGCATCTGCTCGTCCGGGAGCATCTCCAGGTAGCAGCACGCCTCGAAGTACAGCCGGCGGAGCGCGTCGAACAGGTGGTACGGGTGCACGTACACCTGCCGGAACATGTCCCGGCGCATCGCGATGAGCCGCTGCACCTCGAAGAGCGCCCGGCGCGCGTTGGTGAGCCGGTCCGTGCGCAGGTACGTGTCGGAGATGTTGGTGAGCAGCTGCTGGCGCACCTGATCCAGCAGGTCGTCCAGCGTGGTGAGCAGCTTCTCCAGGAAGGGGTTGGGCCCCACCAGCAGCAGCGCCGGCACCCAGTCCGGGGACGTGTGCCAGGCGCCGTCCTCGTCCTGCGACACGGCGGCCAGGCCCAGGGACGCGAGGGTGCCGTCCAGCACCGGCTCCGTGGACAGCTGGAGCTTGTGCAGCACCCGCTGGAGCACCGGCGGATCATCCGCGTACAGGCGGATGCCCTCCGCGCTGACGGTCTCCTTGAGCACGTGCAGGTAGATGATGAACTCCGTCCTGCCGACGGCCTCCAGCGACAGCGGCGCGATGACGGAGTTGCCCGGGACGTCCAGCAGGTCCCCGGACTTGGTGACGACGGTGAGCGCGGAGATGGACAGGCTGCCGCTCTGCAGGAGCGACTCGTTCCACGCCAGGTTCGCGACGCCGTAGGACGGCAGGCCGGAGAGCGTGGCGTGGAGGCGGATCTCCGCGTCCAGCGCGTCCTCCTGCGCGACGAAATGCTCCGGGAGCAGCGTCTGGCCGACGTGCCAGCGGACCCGTGCGAGCTTGTACCGCTGCATGCGCCTTTCTTCCTTCCGCCCGCCAGCAAGACCGGGAGCGTGCGTGCTCCCGGCCCGGGCGCGAGGCGGAGTTACCTCCGGCCGATGCTAGCTGGCCGTCTCGGTGACGCCCCACTTCTTGGCCAACTTCTTCGTCGAAGAGGTGGCCAGGTTCAGCGACTGCTCCAGCGCCTGCGGCTTGATGCCGATCTGGAACGTGTAGTTCTTGGGCGACTGGACCTCACGGGACTCGTTGTCCGCGACGGACATGTTCAGCTCGTCGCCGTTCTTCTCGAGCAGGCCCTTCATCTCCGCGTCGAGGAAGTTGGACTTGAAGTACTTCTTGCCGAGCGGGTCGTACTCGTAGACGACGTACTTGAAGACGACCTCGATGTTGCTGAACTTGCCCAGCAGCATCTCCGCCACCTTCTGCTTGTTCGCCACGGACACCTGGCCGGAGAAGTACATGGCGTCCGTCACGCCCGTCTCCCACAGGTAGTGGTTGAGGACGGCGACGACCTTGTCCGCGATGGCAGCGTCCGGGTTCTCCGGATCCTTGATGGTCTCCTGGTCCGCCGTCAGCGGCACGCCGCCAATGGAGATGGCCGTGATGTAGCCGACCGGGGTCTGCTTGTCCTTCTTGAAGTTGAAGCCCTGATACACGTCCAGGTTGCGCGAAAACTGGGGCATCTGTCACTCCAGGGTTGGCGGGGCCGGGGGGGGCCGGCCCCCAGGGGGGT
>JAFADT010000507.1 GCA_023424585.1 Pseudomonadota bacterium | reverse complement strand
GACCTGCGCCTGTCGGGCGGCACGTCGCCCACCGGCCGCATCGAGGCGGACGTCAACCAGGAGCTGTCCGACAGCGTCCAGTTCCGCGTGAGCGCCGTGGGGCAGCTGGCCGGCGTCGCGGGCCGTGACGTCGTGAAGGAGAACCGGGCGGGCATCGCGCCGTCCGCGCGCTTCCAACTGGCGGAGAAGGTCGCCCTGGAGGTGGACTACTTCTACCAGCACGAGGACAGCGTGCCGGACTACGGCCAGCCGTACTTCAACGGCTACCCCGTGGGCGTCACCCTGGACGTGCCCCGTGAGAACTTCTACGGCGTGAAGGACAGCGACCAGGAGCTGGTGAACGTGCACATCGGCACGGCGCGCCTGCTCGCGGACCTGGGCGACACGTTCCGGCTGACGAACACGCTGCGCTACGGCGGCGTGGACCGCTTCTCCCGGCCCACCGCGCCGCGCGGCCTGACGCCGGCCGGAGCCCCCACCACCATCGGGCGCCAGCGCTTCGAGACCACCGCGGACAACACCTACTTCGCGGACCAGCTGGACGTGCGCGGCGTGTTCAACACGGGCTTCCTCAAGCACACCGCCAACATCGGCCTGGACATCTCCCGCGAGCAGCGTGAGCAGGGCCGCGCCAACCTCGCCGCAGCGGGCGGCGGCAACCTGCCGGCGGACCTGTTCGACCCGGACAACAGCCCGGACCTGTCCGGCGTGACGCGCACCGTGGGCGCCACCAACTACAGCCGCCAGTGGAACCTGGGCGCGTACGCGTCGGATCAGATCCAGCTGGGCAAGTACGTGGAGGTCCTCGGCACCCTGCGCCTGGACAACCTGCACAGCGACTACGAGACCATCGCCGCGAACGGCACCGTGGCCGCCTTCGAGCAGGAGAACAGCCTGTTCAACTGGCGCGTGGGCCTGGTGCTCCACCCGGCGGAGAACACTAGCGTCTACGGCATGTACGGCACGTCCTCGAACCCGAGCGCCGAGCTGGCCACGCTGTCCAACGACACCGTCACGCTGGATCCGGAGAAGAACGAGACCTTCGAGATCGGCGCCAAGTCGGACCTCATCAAGGAGCGCCTGAGCGTCAACGCCGCCGTGTTCCGCACCAACAAGCTGAACGCGCGCGTGCCGAACTCGGATCCGGACGGCCCGCCCGTCGTGCTGGAGGGCAAGCAGCGGGTGCAGGGCTACGCCCTCGGCGTCGCGGGCTCGCCGGTGCGCCGCTGGAACGTGTTCGCCAACTACACGTTCCTGGACGCGAGCATCCGCGAGCACACCAATGAGTTCCTGGTGGGGCAGCGCCTGGTGAACACGCCCAAGCGCAGCTTCTCGCTGTGGACCACGTACGCCATCCTGGACAACCTGTCCGTGGGCGGCGGCGCCACCTACCAGGACGTGGCCACGGTGAACAACCCGGCCAACGCGACGGCGGTGCTCAGCAAGGTGCCCAACTTCTGGCGCTTCGACGCGTTCGCGTCGTACTCCATCCAGAAGGTGGACCTGCAGCTCAACGTCTACAACCTGACCGACAAGCTCTACTACGACGCGTACTACGGCGGCCAGGCCGTGCCGGCGGACGGCGTCTCGGCGCTGCTCTCCGCGCACGTGCGGTTCTAGTCGCGCGGTGTCCCTGCCGGGCGTAGGAGGACGTCCATCATGATGGTGCACATCCCGCAGGTCCTCACGCCCGAGCAGGTGGCCCACTGCCGCGCCGTCTTCCAGAAGGCGGCGTGGGAGGATGGCCGGACCACCGCCGGCAAGCAGTCCGCGCAGGTGAAGAAGAACCTCCAGTTGCCCGAAGGCAGCCCCACTGCCCGGGAGCTGGGGGACCTGGTGCTCGCCGGCCTGGAGCGGAGCCCGCTGTTCATCTCCGCCGTGCTGCCCCAGCGCGTGTTCCCGCCGCTGTTCAACCGCTACGAGGCGGGCATGGACTTCGGCTCGCACGTGGACAACGCCATCCGGCCCATCCTGGGCACGAACCAGCGCATCCGCACGGACGTCTCCGCCACGCTCTTCCTCTCCGACCCGGACAGCTACGACGGCGGCGAGCTGGTGGTGGAGGACACCTACGGCAACCACTCGGCGAAGCTGCCCGCAGGTGACCTCATCGTCTATCCGTCCACCAGCCTGCACCACGTCACGCCGGTGACGCGCGGCGTGCGGCTGGCGTCGTTCTTCTGGGTGCAGAGCATGATCCGCGACGCGGGGAAGCGGTCGCTGCTCTTCGACATGGACACGTCCATCATGCAGCTCACGCGCGAGGTGCCCAAGAGCCCCGCGCTGGTGATGCTCACGGGCGTGTACCACAACCTCCTGCGCCAGTGGGCGGAGCCCTAGCCAGGGGCCCCGGGGCCGCTAGTCGGGGCTGACGTGCAGGGTGAGCACCGGGCACGCCGCGCGGCCCACCACCTTCTGCGCCACGCTGCCCAGCAGCATGCGGGTGAGCCCCTTGCGCTGGTGCGTGCCCATCACGATGAGGTCGTACTTCCCGCGCTCGGCCTCCTCCAGCACCACGTTGCCCGCCTCGCCGATCACCACGCGGTGGGACAGGGCGACCGGCGCGGTGCCGTCCACGGAGCGCAGCAGCGCCTCCAGCTCCTTGCCCGCGGTGTCGCGCGCCGTCGCCTCCAGCGAGGTGGCGTCCCAGCCGGGCGAGGCCACCAGCAGGTCCGGCGCCACGTACTGTGGCGGCTCCCAGGCGTGCAGCACGTCCACCGTCGCGCCGAAGGGCCGGGCGAGCTGTAGCGCGTAGTTCACGACGGACCGGGACCCGTCCTTCAGGTCCACCGGCACGAGGATGCGTGAAGGTCCAGCCATGGGTGTGCTCCTCCTGTGGGAACGCATAACGCCCGCTCGCCACCGGGGCAAGGGGGCGTCCGGGGAGCGCCGAGCGGCGGGGCGGGCCCGCAGGGCCACCCGCGCGTGGACACCTTCCTGTCCGAGGTCCTGCCCCCTTATGCGCCCTCCCATCGACAACGGTACCGTGCTCATCATCGGCGCTGCTGGCGGCATCGGCCGCGAGCTTGCCCGGCTGCTCTCCCCGCGGGTCAGGACCCTGGTGCTGGTCGCGGGCGACGTGGACGACCTGGGGAGCCTCCGCGAGGAGCTGCTCGCCCGCTACCCCACCCTGGGGGTGATGGTGAGGGCCTGCCGCATGGATGACCCTCGCGCCGTGGACGCGCTCTTCGAGCACCTGGAGCGCCACTTCGTCCGCGTGGACGTCCTCATCAACAACGCGGACTACGCCTTCAGCGGGCTGTACGCGGAGGAGCGCTGGAAGCGCATCGAGGAGCTGGTGCAGGCCAACGTGCTGGCCCCGGCCATGATCACGCACCGCCTGCTCCGCCCCATGCTGGAGCGCGGGCGGGGTGGCATCCTCACCGTGGGCTCGGGCGCGGCGCGGCTGTTCCTCCCGGGCGCGGTGACGTTCGCCGCCACGCAGCGCTTCCTGGACGGCTTCAGCGAGTCCCTGCGCCTGGAATTGAAGGACGCGGGCATCCCCGTCACCTTCGTGGCCGCCGGCCCGCTGGCGGTGGAGCCGCACCTGGACGGAGAGGTGACGCCGTTCTTCGAGCTGTCCCTGCGCCAGTGCGCCCGCGAGGCGCTGGAGGGCTTCGAGCGGGGCGAGGCGCTGGTGTACCCCGGCCTGGGGCACCGCTGGGTGATGCGGCTCCTGCGCTTCCTGCCGCGCTCCTTCAAGCGGGGCCTGGGGCGGCTGGCGCTGGGCGGCCTCAAGCGGACGCTGCTCTTGAACCCCTCCGGGCCCGGGACGGACGCGGCCCACCGGCCGGTGCTGCTGGCCGGTGGGGAGCCCTCGTCCTCGACGTGACGGCTCCGGCCCGGGAGGGCGGAGCGCTTCAGCCGATGATCATGTCCTCGCGCTCGAGGGTGCCTTCCTCGAAGCGGCGGAGGTTGAAGCGGGTGAAGAGCTCGTCCGCGTCGCCGGAGGTCATCCACCGGGCCATCCGCTCCGCGACGGCGGGGGCCATCATGAAGCCGTGGCCCACGAAGCCCGACAGCTGGAGCAGGTTGTCCAGGCCCGGGGTGCGCCCGAGGATGGGGTTGTTGTCCGGGGTGACGTCGTAGAGGCCGCCCCACTGGCGCAGCACCTTCACCTGGCCCACGTGGGGCAGCTGCTCCGTGAGGGCCTGGGCGAAGCGCGCCACGAAGCGCAGCGTGCTGCCCATGTTGGGGCCGGCGGGCTCCTTCGGGTCGCCCATGCCGCCCACGATCTCGCCGCGCATGGACTGGCTGAAGTACAGGCCCGTGTCGAGCACCGACACCAGCGGCGACAGGAAGGGCTTGAGCGGCTCGGTGCTGAGGATCTCGTGGCGGTGCGGCTCGTTGGGCAGCGTCACGTCCGCGAGCTTCGCCACCTGGGGGCTCCACGCGCCGGAGGCGAGCACGACGGTGTCGCAGGCGATGTCGCCCCGGTCCGTCTTCACCTTGCGCACCTGGCCG
Organism: Pseudomonadota bacterium; assembly: GCA_023424585.1. GTDB lineage: Bacteria > Myxococcota > Myxococcia > Myxococcales > Myxococcaceae > Corallococcus. The sequence continues at coordinate 3,600 of JAFADT010000507.1, read as the reverse complement.
TTGCTCGTCTCGAAGCCGGTGACGTTCGTGTACGTCTCCACCTTCACGCCGCGCTTCGCGCAGCCCTGCGCGTAGCCCCACAGGAAGGCCCAGGGGAAGATGACGCCGTCCTCCGGGTTGTAGGCCGCCGTCACGCAGTCCTTCATCGTGAGGCCCGGGACGATGTCGCGCGCCTCGTCCGCGGTGATGATGCGCGTGGGCACGCCGTACTGGTTGTGCAGGGCGGCGTTGCGATCCAGCCGGTACGCGGTGTCCTTGCGCTTGGCCAGGAAGAGGTAGCCACCCTGGCGCAGCCACACGTTGACGCCCAGCTCGCGCGCGAAGCCCTTCATCAGGTCGATGGAGCGCTTGGCCAGCTCGATCAGCGCCGGGGTGCCCCACTGCATGCGCACGCCGCCGCCGTTGCGGCCGGACGCGCCCGCGCACAGGTAGCCGCGCTCCAGCACGACGACGTCCGTCTCCCCGCGCAGCGCCAGGTTGTACGCCAGCGACAGGCCCATGATGCCGCCGCCGATGATGACCACCCTGGCCTTCTGCGGCACCGGGCCCTCCGGCCGCAGCGCGGACGGGAAGTGCTCCAGCTCCTGGGGCACGCCGCCCACGGGCGGGATGGCCTCGTCCACGGGGGCGCTGGCCAGGACGCGCAGCTCCGTGGGGTAGAGCGGCGGGCGCGGCGTGAAGGGCACCACGGCCTCCGCCTTCAGGGCCGGGGCCTTCTGCTTGAGCAGCGCGGCCACCGCGGCGTGGCAGCTCTTGCCCTGGCAGATGCCGGTGCCGAAGCCCGTGTAGCGCTTCACCGACTCCACGTCGTGGTAGCCGCGCTCGATGGCGTGCTCCACGTCCGTGACGGTGACGTCCTCGCAGGTGCAGACGAGCGCCTTGCTCATGACAGCCCTCCCAGCAGCGCCCCGGCGGCCCTCGCGCCCATGGCCGCGGCGTCCTTCGCCGTGCCGACCCTCGCGACGTCCCCGGCGACGAAGACGTCCGCCGCCTGCGTGCGCCCGTCCGCGTCCGCCTCCACGCGGAAGTGGCCCGCGTCCGCGTCGAACTCCACCTTCGCGCCGCCCTGGCGCGCCAGCTCGAAGCCCGGCGCCACCGGCACGGACACCACCACCGCGTCGCACGCCACCTTCTGCTTGCGGCCGCCCTGGGGCGTGAAGCTCAGGCCCGTCACGGCGCGCAGGCCGTGGGCCTTGAGCGCGTCTCCGACGACGGCCCTCGGGTGCGCGTTCGCGGGCAGCGGCCCCTTCAGGTCCACCACCGCCGCCACCTCCACGCCGCGCTGGGTGAACAGGTGCGCCAGCGCGTGCAGCTCCGGGCCGTGGCCCACCAGCGCCGCCACCTGGGGCGCCACGTCGTGGCGGCGCAGGAGCAGGCTCGCCGCGCGGCCCGCGATGACGCCGGGCAGGTCGTTGTTCTCGAAGGGGAGGGTGGGGGGATGGCCGCCCGCCGTGAGCAGGAAGCGCCGGGCGTAGACCTTGAGCAGCCGCAGGTTCCCCGCCTCCCGCGCGGCCACGGCCAGGTAGCGGCCGTGCTCGTCGTCATACAGGCCGATGACGGTGGCCTCGCGCACCACGCTGCCCTGGGGGAACGCGGTGGCCTCCGGCACGAAGGGCGCGTTCTCCTCCGGAGCGCCGTGGGCCAGCCGCCCGCCCAGGCTCGCGTCGCGCTCGAAGAGGAGGAAGGGCACGCCCTTGCCGGCGAGCACCCGCGCCGCCTCCAGGCCCGCCGCGCCGCCGCCCACCACCGCGACGGAGGTGTGGAAGGTGCGAGGCGGCAGGGGCTCCGGGCCCGCTTCCTTGGGGAGCAGGCCCAGGCCGGCCAGCTGCCGGGCCACGCGCGCCATCACGTCCTCCGCCACCGGCACGCCCGCGAACATCTCGTGGTGATCCAGGCGCTTCGGGAAGAACCAGTCGATGGTCTCGAAGATGTCCACCTTCGCGGACGGGTACGCGTTCTGCCGCTCCAGCCGCATGCCCTCCTTCGCGGGCGTGCGGCAGGTGTAGACGTTGGGCAGCCCGTCCACGCGCATCAGGCAGTGCGAGCACGCCGCGGCGAAGCAGTACGGCCCGCGGGGGCGGTGGTACTTCACGGAGCGGGAGAGGACGTTCTCGCCCGCGGCGATGAGGGAGCACGCCACCGGCTCGCCTTCGATGGCGGGGATGCTCTCCCCCTCGAGGTCCACGGTGATGGCCCTGCCGCGCGGGGTTGCGTCTGGGAGGCGTCGCATGGGTGCCGCGCAAAATGGCGCACCCGACGGAGGCGGTCAAAGCCTGTCAACGGCCGCCCGCCCTCCACCAACCCCCGCGGCCCACAGCGCAGGTGATGGCGCGCGCGCCTGGGGCTTGTTTGAGAAGGAAGAAGCCCCACTCCCGGTGCGCGGGAGCGAGGCCTCATGATGCGGTGTGGCAATCCCGGGGCCGTGAGGCCGGGTGCGTCAAACCGGGTCCTCGCTCCGGGGGAAGATGGGCTCCGGCATGCCCCGGCCGCGGTAGCCGAACCGGGTGCGGATGACCGCGCCGAAGGCCAGCGGGTTGAGGATGAGGTTGAGCAGCACGCCCACCACCGGGATGTGGCTGATGAGCAGGATGATGCCCAGGCCCAGGGCGAGCACCACCGCCTGCGTCTTGCGGCCGCGCATCACCGGCAGCCGCGTGCCCACTTCACTGGCGATGGCCGCGTAGCCCAGCGCCGTGCCCAGCATGGAGGCGACCAGGAGGGCGAACGCCACCGGGATGCCGATGAGCGTGATGCACAGGACGATGGTCAGCGGGATGAGGGCCGCCGCGCCCACCAGGCCCACCCAGAAGTTGCGGGCGGGGTTGGCGCGGATCTCATCCCCCAGCTCCTTCATGCGCGCCGGGAAGAACATCTGCCCCAGGAAGCCCAGGCCGAAGAGGAGCGCGAACTGGAGGATGAAGGACGCCAGGCCCCCGCCGCTGTCGCCGCGGCCGTGGTCGTCATCGTCGTCGGAGTCCACCGACGCGTCGTGGTTCTGCACGTCCTGCATGCCGCGCTTGATCTCTCCGGCCACCATGCGGCCCAGGCCCGCGCCGCCGAAGGACTCCAGGCTGCCCTCCACGACGGCGCCGTCCGCCTTCTGCACCTGGCCGCCAAAGGCGGACACGTCGCCCTCCACCTTCGCGTTGGGCCCCAGGATGATGTTGCCGCCGAAGGCGTGCGCGTCTCCCTCCACGTGGCCCTGGATCTCCAGGTTGCCGCCGAAGGCGACCGCGTCGTCCTCCACGGTGCCCTTCACGATGAGGTTGCCGCCGTAGACGACGGCGCTCTCCACGGACTCGCCCTCCTTCACCTCCAGGTTCTGTCCGCGCGCCACCACGTCCCGGGCGCCGCGCTTGCCCTTCTTGTGCTTGAAGCTGTCGCGGAAGCTGCGGATCTCCTCGCGGATGCGCTGCTTGGCGGCCTCGGCCTCTTCCTTCGCGGCCTGCTTGGCCTCGTCGCGGGCGCGCCGCGCCTCCTCACGGGCCTCCTCGCGCGCCTGGGCGAGGTCCTCCGCCGCGTCCTCGTCTAGCGCCGGCGGCGCGGGAGGCGCCGGGGGCGCGGCGGCCACGACGGGCGGAGCCACGGGCGGGGTGGGGG
>JAFADT010000994.1 GCA_023424585.1 Pseudomonadota bacterium | reverse complement strand
GGGCCAGGGCGTGCAGCGTCGCGGTCACGGCCTTGCGCTCCTACTTCGGCTCGCTGGAGGTGGTGGCCGGCGCGGGCGTGCCCGGAGCGCCTTCCGCCGCGGTGCCCGGGCCCGGCGGCCGGTTCGCGCGCGTGTCCTTGGTCACCTCGATGTCGTAGCGCACCGCGGGCCGGTCCTTCAGGTCCGTGGTGAGGCCGCCCTTCTCCACGCCCACCACGTTCACCGTGGTGACCTTTCCGGACTCCGCGTTGAAGGTGTAGCTGGACTGCACCTTGAACTTGTAGCCCTCCAGGTAGCTGAACACGCCGTAGCCGCTGCCCCGGTAGACGAGGCGCACCGCGAGCTGGTGCTGGCCCGGCACGATGCGGCCGTTGAAGACCTCCAGCGACTGGTGCCGGTTCAGGTCTCCCTGCGTGTCCACCTGGGTGAAGATGGGCGCGCCGTCCAGCGCGTACACCACCGACTCCAGCTGGAAGGCGTTGCCCATCTCGTTCTTGTGCACGAGCACCGCGCGGGCGCCGGTGGACAGCTCGCCGCCCATCACCGACTCCTGGAGCAGCAGCAGGCGCGCCTTGGAGCGGTAGATCTTCTCCTTCAGGTCGACGACCTGCTCCTCCAGCGTCTTCACGCGCGCGGTGAAGGCCTCGTCCGCGGTCTGGTCGCCCGTGGGGGCGGCCGTGGCCGGGGGCGGGGTCGCCTGCGGCGCGCCCGCGGCCGGAGAGGCCGCGGCGGCGGGGAGCGGGGAAGCAGGGGAGGGGGACTCAGCTTGCGCGAACACCGGCCCGGGCAGGCCAGCGCTCAGGAGCGCGAGGAGACGGAGGCTGGCGGATGCGACTCGCACGGTGCGACCTCGGAAGGCGGCTCTGCCCGACGGCACGAGGTCATACCATCCTTTGCCGGGGGCTGCCCGGTGGGGGCCAGCCCGCCGGGCAGGGAAGCAGGTGGACTGTCAACCGCCCTTGCGCAGCTCAGTGAGGACCAGCTTGGCCACGGCCTTGAGCGTGTCGAACACGCCCACGCCCGTGGGCGCCACGGCCTGGTACTCCGGGATGTTCCGCGGGTTGAGCGCCTTGCGCATCTCCTCCACGGTCACCGCGTTGGGCAGGTCGCGCTTGTTGTACTGCACGACGTACGGAATCTTGTTCAGGTCGTAGCCCTGCTCCGCCAGGTTGATGCGCAGGTTCTCCAACGACTCCATGTTGGCTTCCATGCGCTCGATCTGGCTGTCGGCGACGAACACCACGCCGTCCACGCCCTTGAGGATGAGCTTGCGGCTGGCGTCGTAGAACACCTGGCCGGGCACCGTGTAGAGGTGGAAGCGCGTCTTGAAGCCGCGGATCTCACCGAGCGACAGCGGCAGGAAGTCGAAGAAGAGCGTGCGGTCCGTCTCCGTGGAGAGGGAGATGAGCTTGCCCTTCGTGTCCGCCGCGGTCTTGTTGTAGATGTACTGAAGGTTGGTCGTCTTCCCGCAGAGGCCCGGCCCGTAATAGACAATCTTGCAGTTGATTTCGCGGGATGAGTAATTGATGAAGGACATGGCTTCCCGGGTTACTCGCTGAAGAGGTTGTCGATATCGTCGTCGGAGATCTCGGCGAACGGCGAACCGGCTCCGGGGCTGTCGGTCTTCTTCACGAGGCTCTCGAAGATCTTCGTCAGCTCGTCGCTGGCCTTCTTGATGCGCAGGCGCACCAGACCCAGGCTCGTGCGGTTGTCGAAGATGACGACCAGCACCACCCGGCTGCCGACGATGGTCATGTAGAGGCTGTCCTTCGCCCCTTCATGGAACTGGTTGGGGAACTCATTCTCCCCGATGAGCTTCGCGAGTCCGCCCATGGCGGCCACGTTGCCGGCCGTCAGCGACGCGAGCGACGTGGTGTCGATGTTCTGCGTCTGGCCGGCCGAGGAGATGAGCTGGCCGTTCTTGTCGACGAGGAAGACCACCTTCGCGTTCGCGTCCTTGGTGAGCCGGTCGCAAACGGCGTTGATCTTGGTGAACTCCTCTTCGTACATCACCAGTTGCGTGCCCATGGGCGTATGCGCTCCTCAGCGTTCGCTCGCCCCGCGCACGGCGGCGCTCCGATGTTTCTGGAGTGAATCCCGGAGGTTAGACGAGGCGCTACCGACCGCCGTCATGCTTAGCAAAGCAGTTCCACTCCAGCAAGAAGCCAGCCGTGATCCGCGCCGCTTCTTGAAGGAATGACGCCTTCGCGGGTTGGGACACCCGCCCACCTTCCCTATACTCTCCCGGGCCTTGCGCCGCCCGAGCCCCCTCACCGACATCCTCCCGCGCCTCGCCCTCCTCGTCCTGACGCTCGCCTGTGCCGGGGCCGCCCGTGCGCAGGCCCTCGAACCCGAGCGCGCCTCCCTGCGCCTTCGCTACGGCCTGTCCTCGCGGCAGGGCGAGCAGGTGGATGTAGGGCCCGGGCTCACCTACTCCGGACTGACGCCGAACGACGTGGCGCTGTCGTTGATGCTCTGGGCGGGGGAGCACCTGGGCGGCCAGCTGGACCTTCAGCGCGAGGCGTTCGACCTGAAGGACGCGGGCGCGTCGTCGCGCGTGACGGGCGGCAGCCTGGTGCGCGGTTCGTTGGGCGCGCGCGGGCGCCTGTTCCTGGGGCCGGCGCGGCTGGAGCTGGGCGTGGGCTATGGCTTCGCGCAGCTGCCGCTCTTCGGCGGGTTCAGCCATGCGCCGGTGTTGCAGCGGGGCGTGCGGCACGCGGCGCTGATCTCGGGGCGGGTGCTGGTGGCGCTGCCGGCGCGGCTTCAGCTGGAGGCGCGGGGCGAGGTGCCGCTGAAGCTCTCCGCGCACGCGGCGGACGGGCTGAAGGCGTCGTCGTCTGGCTACGTGGTGGGCGCGGCGCTGTCGTACCC
>JAFADT010000276.1 GCA_023424585.1 Pseudomonadota bacterium | reverse complement strand
GCGCCGGGGTCCGGCCCCGAGCCCGGGAGGCGCGGAGCGGCGTGGCGCCGGCGCGGCACCGCAGGGCTACGTGGGCCCGGAGCGGCGCGGCTTCCGGCGCGGTGAGGCGTCGGACGCGCCGGTGACGAACCGCTTCTGGCCCGCGCAGCCGAAGTCACTCCACGAGGCCGGCCTCAACACCACGTTCGTGGAGGAGCTGGTCCTCAAGGCCATCTTCTTCGCGGGCGAGATGCGCGGCATGGACGTGGCCACGCGCCTGCAACTGCCCACCGCGCTGGTGGACGAGGTCATCGAGGGCCTGCGCCGGCAGAAGTACATCGACATCCGTGGCGGTGGCGCGTCCGGCGTGGGCCGCTCCACGATGATCTACCAGCTCACGACCTTCGTGACGGACGTGCTGCGGCAGATCCTGGACCGCAACCGCTACAACGGTCCGGCCCCCGTGCCGTTCAACGAGTGGGTCGCGGCCGTGAAGCAGCAGACCGTGCGCGGCAACCGCATCACGCGCCAGCGCATGCAGGACAAGTTCGGCGACCTGATCATCCGCGACTACATCTTCGACGGCATCGGCCCGGCGATGAACTCCGGCCGCGCCATCTTCTTCTACGGCCCCCCGGGCAACGGCAAGACGGCCATCTGCCAGGGCATGGTCAACTGCTACGACGGGGACATCTTCGTCCCGCACGCGGTGCTCATCGACGACTTCGTGGTGAAGATGTTCGACGCGAACATCCACCGCGCGGTGGAGGACGAGCCCGGCTCGCCTTCATACGACCGCCGCTGGGTGCGCTGCCGCCGGCCGCTGGTGGTGGTGGGTGTTTATATAACGCTGGAGATGCTCGACCTCGTCTACACCCCGGAGGTGAAGTACTACGAGGCGCCGTTCCAGATGAAGGCGTCCAACGGGATGCTCCTCATCGACGACTTCGGCCGCCAGAAGGTGTCCCCCAAGGACCTGCTCAACCGGTGGATCGTCCCGCTGGAGAGCGACGTGGACATCCTCACGCTCCACACCGGCAAGAAGATCCAGGTGCCCTTCGACGTGTTCGCCGCCTTCTCCACCAACCTGGACCCCAGCGCCCTCGTGGACGACGCCTTCCTGCGCCGCGTCCGCTACAAGCTGGAGGTGCAGCGCCCGGACGAGGAGCAGTTCCACGAGATCTTCCAGGTGATGTGCAAGAAGCGCGGCGTGCCCTACGACGCGCGCGCCGTGGACTACCTCATCGACGAGCACTACCGCCCGCTGAACCGGCCCTTCGCCGCGTGCCAGCCTCGCGACCTGTTGGATCAGGTCATCGACATGGCGCACTACCAGGGCATGTCGCCGCGCCTGGACCCCGCGCTGCTGGACGCCGCCGTGCGCAGCTACTTCGTGCGCTTCGACAAGCCCCAGACGTCCTCGCCCACCGCCGCGTCCGCCGGCTGAAGCGGCTGGGGGCCGTCCCCCGCGAACGGCCCCCACGGCGACGGCTGGAGCCACTCGCGCACCGTCTCCACGGGCACGTTGGCCAGCACGTCCACGATGGACAGCCCCGTCACGAAGCGCCCCTCGCGCCCCTGCGCGTAGTCCGGGTGGCGGAAGCGCTGCCACAGCAGGCGCACGTCCGCCGCGCGGAAGCGCTCCGGCTTCAGGTACACCGTGGAGCCCGTCCCCGAGTAGTACGTGTGCGCGCCCGTCTGGAGGCAGTACTCCACCAGCCGCTGCGTCTTGTCCTCGCCCCGGCGCTCCAGCGTGGAGGAGCACACCCGGTTCGGCGAGAGCCCCAGCGGCGCGTGGAACAGCGCCATGCTGGACAGGAGCACGCGCAGGAGCGACCCCGGCCCGGACTCGCGCGCGGCGGCGGCGTAGAAGGGCTCCAGGAGCGGCAGCACCTGCGCGCGGAAGTAGGGCCGCCCTCCGTACAGCGTCACCAGCGTCTGGAGGTGCTTGCGCGCCCAGGGCTGGCTCGCGTCCACCGCCAGGTCGCGGATGCGCGTGTCGCGGTGCGGATCCTCCAGCGGGATGGACAGCCACTGGAAGCCGGGCTCGGACGGGGGTGGCATGGGCACGCCAGGGGGCAGGGCGACGCGCGTGCGGCGCTGCCAGCCGCGCCGCAGCCACTGCACGTCGTCCAGCACCACCAGCGTGCCGGCGCGGGCGACCTGCTCGTAGAAGTCCACCCACGGCAGGTAGTGGGGCTGCTCGGCGACGAGGACTCCAGGGTGTCCGGACACGCCCCGGATGATAGGGCTTTTCAGCCGCCGCGCACCGGGTGGCGGAACACCGGAGGGAACACGCGCGGGGCCTTCTTCTTGCGCACGCAGGTGGTGTCCGCGCTCATGTAGCAGGCGGAGAACGCGCGCCGCCGCTGTCCGGGCCGGCCGCGTCCGGAGCGGTGCCAGACGTGGTTGTGCACGAGCAGCGCCTCCCCGGCTCGCACCGGCAGAGGCACCACGTGTCCCTCCGCGTCCGCCGCCTCCACGCGGTCCTGCGGGATCACGCCGCCCAGCGGCGTCACCAGCCCCGCGCGGTGGCTGCCGGGGACGACCTCCAGACAGCCGCCGCCTTCGGGGGCGTCATCCAGCGCGGTCCAGATCTGGAGGTCCGGCTCGCGCGTGAGGCCCCACAGCTTTCCGCCGTCCTGGTGGAAGGGCAGGTTGCTGCCGCCCGCGGGGCCCTTGTGGAAGAGGATGGCGCGGTACAGGACGATGTCGCCGGGGATGCGCGCGCGGGCGATGCGCTCGAACAGCGGGTTCTCCAGCCACGCGAGGAAGCGCGGATCCCGCTCCAGCTTCTCCAGCTTGCGGTACTCCAGGGACGGGCCCTGCCAGCCCAGGCCCAGGGGCGCGTCCTCGTAGCGGCCGGTGGTGGCGTCCGGCTGGAAGAACATCCCCGGGTACACCACGCGGCCGAGCATCAGGTCGTCCGCCCGCTCGCGCAGGGCCTCCACGCCCGCGTCGTCCAGGACGCGGCCCAGGCGCGCGAAGCCGTGCGCCTCGTAGTGGGCGAGCGCGGCCGCCACGTCCAACCCTTCCGCCTCCGTGCTGAGCATCGCCGCCACCATTGCCCCAAGGCCCGGGCGCGTCCAGTCCGGCTGTGAGGGGCGGGGGAGGGAGCCCTCGGGCCTTGCACGCGCGCCTGCCCGGCCGCATGGTGGGCGGGGATGCCCTACCGTCGCGCCACGCACCTCGTCTCCGCCCCGGATGGCACCCGGGTGGCGGTCCACACCCATAGCTCGGGCATGCCGGAGGAGGGACGCGACGCCGCGCTCTCGGACCGCTCCACCGTGCTGCTGACCAACGGCATCGGCACGTCGGAGAACTTCTGGCGCCACATCGTCGCCGACCTGGAGCAGGACCACCGCGTGGTGCACTGGGACTACCGCGGCCACGGTATGAGCGAGGAGTCACGCGACGGGGACTACCGCGTGAAGGTGCACGTGGACGACCTGGAGCGCGTCACCGAGGCCGCCATGGCGCGCGGCGACGGCCGGCCGCCGCACCACATCGCCTTCTCCATGGGCGTGCGCATCCTGGTGGAGCTGTACCGCCGGCGCCCGGAGCTGGTGCCGTCCATGACGCTCATCGCGGGGACGCCGGGCGTGCCGGGCTCGGCGGATCCGCGCTGGGGGTACCGCGTCGCGCTGTCCGCCGCGAAGGGCGTCCTCGCCGCCAGCACGCCGTGGGTGCCGGTGGCGGCGCCCGTGGTGAAGGCCTTCCTCGCCACCCCGCTGGCGGATCCGCTGGCGCGGGCCGTGGGCGCGCTGCGGCCCCGGGCTCCGCGCGAGGACATCGCCGAGTTCCTGGACGCGCTCCACCACATGAGCGCGCAGGCCTACTGGCGCACCCTGCGGGGCCTCACGGAGGGCCACGCCTGGGACGTCCTCCCCTCCATCCGCGTGCCCGTGCTGATCATCGCCGCGAGCAATGACGTCCTCGTGCCCCTGTCGGAGGTGCAGCGGCTGCACCGCGCGCTGCCCCAGGCCGACTGGCTCCAGGTGGATGACGCCGGCCACGCGGGCCTCCTGGAGGCTGGGGCGGAGATTGCCCAGGCTGTGCGGGGCTTCCTGGATGCGCATGGTTTGGAGCCTTCCGTCGTCGCGTAACCCCCCGTCACTCCAAGACGGGGCCGCTCCGGGGGGCCTCCTGGGCTATCGAGTCCTGAGAAACCGGTGACCCACGAGGTTGCGAAGACGTCAGCCCGAAGTCACCGGGAGGGGTTTGCGTCAGCTTGTAATTTTGTGGTTTGGAGGAGGGTCAGTACTCAACACGGAGTCTCCATGTCCTGGTCTTCCCGGCACCTGCTGGTCCCCTTGTCAGCGGTGCTGTTGGTGTTGTCGGCGTGCGGTGGCGATGACGACAACAAGAACCCTGTCTGCGGCAACGGCATCATCGAGAGTGGTGAGGCGTGTGACGACGGCAACCGCGTCGACAACGACCGCTGCACCAACAGCTGTCAGGTGAATACGCCCACGGTCGATGCGGGCACGGACGCTGGGACGGAGACGGACGCGGGCACCGAGACGGACGCGGGCACGGAGACGGATGCCGGCAC
>JAFADT010000396.1 GCA_023424585.1 Pseudomonadota bacterium | reverse complement strand
GTGTCGCACACGCCGGAAGAGCCCTGAGCGGTAGCGGACAGCCGGGCGGGCGGGGTGGGGGGCGCGGCTGGCGCCTGCCCTCGGGCGGACACACACACAAGGGCATGGCGAAGCCACTGGAAGACCCGTACCCCCTGGTCCAGGTCGAGCACTACGAGCGCTACGTGGGCGCGGAGGTGGTGGAGCGCATCCTGGAGAAGGCGCGCCCGCTGCAGGACCTGCGGGTCGCGCACGTCAACTCCACGTACTACGGCGGCGGGGTGGCGGAGCTGCTGTCGCCGCTGACGCTGCTGATGAACAGCGTGGGCATGGCCACGGAGTGGCGGGCCATCCAGGGGCCGCCGGACTTCTTCAACATCACGAAGAAGATGCACAACGCGCTACAGGGCGCGGACATCCACCTGACGCAGCTGAAGGCGACCATCTACGAGGAGGTCGTCTACGAGAACGCGGTGCGCAACCGGCTGGACCACGACCGGGTCGTCATCCACGACCCGCAGCCGCTGCCCATCGTGCGGCACAGCCGCAAGCGCGGGCCGTGGATCTGGCGCTGCCACGTGGACCTGTCGAACCCGGAGCCTTCGCTGTGGGCGTACCTCAAGCCGTTCGTGGAGCAGTACGACGCGACGGTGCTGAGCATCCCGGAGTACGAGCGCGAGCTGTCCATCCCGCAGCTGTTCTTCATGCCGGCCATCGATCCGTTCTCCATCAAGAACCGGGAGATGAGCGAGGCGGAGATTGAAGAGCGGCTGCGGCACCACCACATCCCCACGGACCTGCCGCTGGTGGTGCAGGTGTCACGCTTCGACCATTGGAAGGACCCCGAGGGCGTGGTGGCCGCGTGGCGCATCGCCCGCGAGGAGGTGCCGTGCACGTTGGTGCTGATGGGCAACATGGCGTCGGACGACCCGGAGGGGCAGCGGGTCTACGAGCAGGTGACGCGGCACCGGGACGAGCGGCTCATCATCCTCAGCCGCGAGGACACGGCGCTGGTGAACGCGCTCCAGCGCCGCGCGGCGGTGGTGGTGCAGAAGTCGCTGCGCGAGGGCTTCGGGCTCACGGTGGCGGAGGCGATGTGGAAGGGCACGCCCGTCATCGGAGGGAACGTGGGCGGCATCCGGCACCAGATCGAGGACGGGCACAACGGCTTCCTGGTGGACTCGGTGGACCAGTGCGCGCAGCGCATCGTGCAGCTGCTGCGCAACCCGAAGCTGCGCCACCAGCTGGGGCACCACGCGCACGAGACGGTGCGCCGCCGCTTCCTGCTCACGCGCTACCTGGAGCAGTACCTGGACCTCTTCAGCGCGTTCGAGGCCCGCTACCACCTGCGTCCCCTGCCGCACCTGACGACGTGAGTCAGAGCGAGTCCAGGAACGTGAGCAGCGCGGCGCGCTCCCTGGGGGACATGCGCTGCACGGCCTCGCGTGAGGCCTTCGCCTCGCCGCCGTGCCAGAGGATGGCCTCCAGCACGGAGCGCGCGCGGCCGTCGTGGAGCAGGCGCGTGTGGCCGTTCACGGTGGCGGTGAGCCCCAGGCCCCAGAGGGGCGGGGTGCGCCACTCGGTGCCGGTGGCCTGGTGGTCCGGGCGCCCGTCCGCGAGCGCTTCGCCCAGGTCGTGCAGCAGCAGGTCCGTGTACGGCCAGATGCGCTGGTTCGACAGCTCCGGGAAGCCGGGCAGCTCGCCCGTGGTGGTCGTGGGGCGGTGGCAGCGGTCGCAGCCCGCGCGCAGGAACGCGGCCTTGCCCGTGCGCACGTCCTCGCGGTCCGCGCCCCGTCGCGCGGGCACGGCGATGAGGTGCGAGTAGTCGGAGAGGGAGGCGAGGTTGGCGGCGTCCACCTCGGGCTCGCCGCCCGTGGCCCCCTTCAGGCACTGCGACTGCGCGGCGGTGCACGGAGGCTGGGGGAACAGCGCGGAGGTGAGGCCCATGTCGCCCAGCAGCGCGCCCGCGGCCTGGTGCTCCAGGTCCGGCTGGTTGGCCTTCCAGCCGAAGCGGCCGAGCACCTCGCGGCCCTCCCTCGCGTTCCAGACGCGGTTGGGGCGGCCTCGGATGCCGTCGCCATCGCGGTCGTCGGGGTCGGCCCAGGCGAGCAGCGTCGCGTCCGGGATGGCCGACAGCAGGCCCAGGCCCACCATGGGCTGCGCGATGCGCGGGGACAGGCGCACGTCGGGCGCGAGCGGGCCATAGCCCAGGTCCACCAGCTCATAGCGCGGCGACTGGAGCGTCACGCTGGCCTCGCCCTGGAGGGGCATGGGGGCCAGGGACGCGTAGGTCACCTGCACCTGGCCTTCGGCGGGGACACCCTCGATGGCGCGGGGCTGGAACTGGTCGCCGTAGGTGGGCTCCGGCATGGGCTCACCGTGCGGGCCCGCGCCGGGCACGGAGAGGCGCACGAGCAGGGACGCGGGCGCCTTCGTGTTGCCGGTGACGGGCGCGCCCCGGCCGTTGGCGACGTGGCAGGCGAGGCACGAGGTGGCGTGGAAGAGCGGGCCCAGGCCGTCGCGGTCGCGCTGGCTCGCGGGCGCGGGGACCCAGTCCACCTCGAAGTTGGCCTCGCCCAGGAGGAAGCGCGACCTGCGCTCCACCGTGATGTTGGCCAGGGGCTGCACGAACGCTTCGGGGCCGGCGTGGAACACCGTGGTGTCGCCACCGGAGCGCGGCTCGTCCGGGTCGAGCGGCGCGACCTCCAGCGGCACCTCCTCCGGCGTGTCGCTGGGCGGGTCACCCGGCGACGGCGAGGGCGTGCCCCCGCCGCAGGACGCGAGCAGCAGGGCGAGGAGGCTCGCGGGGAGCGTGATTCCGAAGCGCATGATGTGTGTCTACGGCAGGGTCACGGGGCGGGGCGTGGACACATACGACGGCGCGCCTTCCCCCAGCCCCAGCTGCCCGCTGAGGTTGCTGCCCCAGATGAGCACACTTTCGTCGCGCGCGCGGGCCAGCGCGTGCTGGGCTCCCGCGCCGAGCTCCACGACGGGCAGGTCCGTGGCCACGCGCGCGGGCTTGACGCGCTGGCTCGTGTCTCCCACGCCCAACTGGCCCGTGGTGTTGAGGCCCCACGCCCAGGCCGTGCCGTCACCGCGCAGGGCCCAGCTGGAGTTGTTCGCGGCCACCACCGCCGTGGCCCCCGTGAGCTCCAGCACGGGCGTGGGCTGCGCGCGGCCACCGCCGAAGCCCGCGTCCCCGTGGCCCAGCTGCCCGGACGTCCCCGTGCCCCACGCGCGCACGGTCCCGTCCGCCAGCAGCGCGAGCAGGTGGCTGCGCCCGGAGGCCAGCTGCTCCACCTGCTCCAGGTGGGGCACGCGCTCGGGAGCGGCCTGCACGCGCGCCTCCGTCTCGCCCGTGCCCAGCACCCCGTCCCGGTTGTAGCCCCACACGGACACGGTGCCGTCGCGGTGCAGCGCCGCGGAGTGTTCGCTGCCCGCGACCACCTGCACCACGTCGGTGAGGTCCGGCACGGCGGTGGGCTCCGTCACCGCGGCGCCCTCCTCGCCCAGGCCCAGCTGGCCGCGCGCGTTGACGCCGAAGGCCCAGACCTGGCCGCTCGCGTCGAGCAGCAGCGCGTGCCCCGTGCCCAGCGCCACGCCCACCACGTTCTTCACGCCTTCGACCCGGTGCGCGCTGCCCGCCACCGCGCCCCCTGCGTCGAGCTGGGACGCCAGCGCGCCGCACAGCCACGCGCGCCCGTCCGAGTCGAGCCACGCGGTCGTGTCCATGGCGGACACGGTGCCGATGGGGCGCTGGTCCTCGAGCGCCAGCGCCGGGAGGGCGCGCTCGTCCGGCGTCACGTCGCAGCGCAGGCCGGACCCGTTGTCGCCCCACGACGCGAAGCGCC
>JAFADT010000381.1 GCA_023424585.1 Pseudomonadota bacterium | reverse complement strand
GGTGGACGGGGCGCGGACGGTCATGATGTACAATTCCAGGAATAGTGGACAGTTGTTGCTCTCGCGATTGTCGAACCCCGGTTTGGAAAGTTGTGTGCCGGGAGCGAAACGAAATCGCCCCGAGGTCCGGCATGGGCGCCGGGCACAGGGGCGGGCTGCACCGCGTTTGTCGTCGGGCGGCGTCAGGTGCCCGCGGCGCGGCGCGGCGCTTCCGTGCGTCCGACCGCTTCACCGCGCACCTGGGAGTACGGATCCAGCGGGTCGCCCCCCAGCGCCTCCAGCGCCACCAGGGTGCCCAGGCCCAGGCGCCACGCGTGGTCCAGGAGCAGGCGCGTCACCACGTGATCCTCCAGCGCGTGGCCGGTGGAGTCGAACACCGTGTTGCGCTCGCGCCAGCCCTGGAACTCCTCCGGCTGCTGCACCACGGTGGCCAGGTCCGGGCCGATCTGATCCGGGTGGAGCTGCTGGCACTCCCCCTCCAGGCGCGCCTGTGCGGGGAAGTCCGGCACGACGAGGCTGCGCCGCAGGAGCGCCAGGGGCAGCTCCGCCTTGCCCGGCTGATCCGCGCCCACCGCGTTGACGTGCGCGTGCGGCTGGAGCGCGTGGCCGGAGATGACGGGCCCGGCACCCGGGGACACGGTGGTCGCGGTGCAGAGGATGTCCGCGCGCATCTCCAGGTCCGGCAGCAGGGTGGGCCGCACATCAAGCCCCAGGAACGCCACGCGCCGCACGAACGAGCGCGCCGCGTCCGGATCGACGTCGTGCACCAGCACCTGCTCCAGCCGGAACACGCGGCTGAGCGCGTGCAACTGCGAGACGGCCTGCGCCCCGCAGCCCACCAGCCCCAGCACCCGGCTGTCCGGGGACGCCAGGTAGCGGCTGGCCACCGCGGAGGCCGCGCCCGTGCGCAGCGCCGTGGCGAACACGCCGTCCATCACCGCCACCAGGTGCCCCGTCCTCACGTCATAGACGCTGTGCGACGCGACCAGCGTGGGCAGCCCCGCCTCCGCACGGTTGGTGGGCAGGGAGGCGGACACCCTCACGGTCAGGCTGTCCCCGCGCCGCAGCGAGGGCATCCAGCCGATGGTCCCGGAAGGCCGGGGCTCGCTGACCACCTGGAAGCCCTCCCGCTTGGGGACCTGCATGACGGACTCGTCGAACTCCCGCAGCGCCACGGTGAGGGCGTGGATGAGCTCGTCCATCAGCACGTGCAGGCCCACGCCCTCCACCAGTGCGAGCAGGTCGGAGGGGCCAAGCAGGAGGGTGCGAGGGTGCGAGAGCGTCATGCACGCGGAGTCTACGCCCCTGACAGGAATTGCAACGGGTCAGTTTTGATTACGAATTCCTGTCTCGCTGTGGCTTTTGAATGCAGGTGCAGGGAACAAGGTGGCGAGGAGACCGTGTTGCAACCGGGCGCCCGACATCCGGTGGATTCGTGCGGCCCCGGCCGCACGACCGCCCCACGAACCGCTCCACCTCAACGCCCGAGTGAACGCCGCCTTGAAGCCCTCCGTTCCCAGGACGCCCGGACTCACCACCGTCTCTGACTTGTCCCTCCGCCGCCTCGCCGAGGCGTCACCCGGTATTCCCCAGGCGCGCATCCTCCTGGTGGACGACACGCCGACGAACCTGCTCGCGCTGGAGGCCATCCTGGAGCCGCTCGGTCAGCAGGTGGTGTCGGTGCGCTCGGGCGACGAGGCGCTCAAGGCGCTGCTGCTGGACGAGTACGCCTGCGTGCTGATGGACGTGCAGATGCCGGGGCTGGACGGGCTGGAGACGGCGCGCCTGGTGCGCACCCGCGAGCGCACGAAGCACCTGCCCATCCTCTTCATCACCGCGCTCAGCCGCGAGGCGGCCTACGTCACCCGGGGCTACGAATACGGCGCGGTGGACTACCTGCTCAAGCCGGTGGATCCGGACATCCTGCGCGCCAAGGTGTCCGTGTTCGTGGAGCTGTACCTGCGCGGAGAGAAGCTGCGGCAGCAGGCGCTGGAGCTGGCGGAGCGCCGGCGCGTGGAGGAGGAGCTCCAGCGCGCGACGGAGCTCGAGCAGCAGCTGGTGGGAATCGTGGGGCACGACATCCGCACGCCGCTCGCGGCCATCCTCACCACCGCCAACGCCCAGCTGTCGCGCGAGCCGCTTCCCGACGCCCAGCGCAAGGCCTTCGAGCGCGTGGTCCGGGGCGGCGAGCGCATCCAGCGCATCGTGGATCAGCTGCTGGACTTCACCCGCGCGCGCGTGGGCGGAGGCATCCTGGTGGTGCCCGGCGCGGGCGACCTCAACGAGCTGTGCCGCAAGCTGGTGGACGAGCTGCGCGCGGCGCGGCCGGAGCGCTCCATCGTGTGCGACTTCGCCCGGGACACCCTGCCGGGCGTGTGGGACCTGGACCGGCTGGCGCAGGTGGTGGCCAACCTCCTGGACAACGCGCTCAAGTACAGCCCGCGAGACACCCCCGTGCGCCTGCGCACCTTCGAGCAGGGCGCGGACGCCGTCCACCTGGAGGTCCAGAACGCCGGGCCGCCCATCCCCGCGCACGTCCTGCCCACGCTCTTCCAGCCCTTCCGCCGCGGCGAAGGCCCGGGCAAGCGCGAGAGCCTGGGCCTGGGGCTCTACATCGCGCGCAGCATCGTGGAGGCGCACGGCGGGACCCTCCGGGTGGAATCGACCCCGGACGTAGGTACGATCTTCTCGCTTTGCCTTCCGCGTCAGGCTTTGGTTGAAGCGCGCACGCACTCCCCGTGCGCGGATGTCGCCGCGCCCCTGACGGGCTGAAACAGCGTGACGGTCGCGTCACGGGCGAGGCATTGCAGTGCTGGCTGATAAGTCCATGGAAAAGCCATACAACAATCCATCCACATCAAAACCTCTCAATACATGAGGCGGAGTTGTGGAGGGTTTGCTACAATGCCAGACGTCCGGGAGGCAATCTGTCCGGACGCAAAGAGTGTCCGCTTTGGGGAGGGTGCGCGACAAATGAACGACAACTCGACGTGGATTCCCGTGGATGGAAGCGACCCGCTGCGTGCGTGGGTGCGACGCCCCGCCTCCGGGACGGGTCCGGGCCTGCTGCTGCTGATGGTGGAGGCGTTCGAGGGAAACGCCCACCTGAAGCTGATGGCGGAGCGCTTCAGTGAAGAGGGCTACGTGGTCGTGGTGCCGGACCTCGCTTCGAGGGGAGATCCGGAGGAGGTGGACCTGAAACCGGTGGTCGCGTGGATGCGCGCGCTCCCTGAGGTGGTGGGGCTCAGGGACAAGAAGCAGGTGGGCGCGCTGGGCTACGGGCTGGGCGGCACGCTGGCCGCGCAGCTGGCGGCGCACGCGCACGTGGACTGCGCGGTGACCTACTGCGCGCCGGGCATGGAGGACGTGCTCGCGCAGGCCGGGGAGAGCGCGGCCCCCATGGTGCTCCACTACGCGGAGTGGGACGGCTTCGTGCCCCCGTCCGCGGTGGCGCGCGTGAAGCAGCACGTCAACGCGGACGTGGAGCTGTACGTGTACCAGGGCGTGCGCCACGGCTTCTTCCGCGAGGGCTCGCCGGCCTGGCACCGGCCCTCGCAGATGACGGCGCACACGCGCACCATCGCGCTGCTCAAGCGGGTGATGGGGCCGCGCTACGACCTGGCCATGCTGTGGGACAAGCACACGGAGCTGGAGTTCGCCGTGCGCGACGCGGACGCGACCATGAAGACCATGGTGTCGCATCCGTATGTCAACAGCGTGCCGGTGATGACCGGGGGCGTGGGCGCGGAGTACCTGCACCGCTTCTACGCGAACCACTTCGTCCACGCGAACCCCAAGGACACGAAGATGACCCTGCTGTCGCGCACCGTGGGCGCCGACCGCGTGGTGGACGAGTTCATCTTCAGCTTCACCCACGACATCGAGATGGACTGGATGCTCCCGGGCATCCCGCCCACCGGGAAGTACGTGGAGGCGGCCTTCGTGGCGGTGGTGAACTTCCGCGGCGACAAGCTCTACCACGAGCACATCTACTGGGATCAGGCGTCCGTGCTCGTGCAGCTGGGCCTCCTCGACCGCAAGGGCCTGCCCGTCACCGGCGCCGAGGCCGCGCGCAAGCTGCTGGACGAGACGCTCCCGTCCAACACCCTGATGGAGAAGTGGGACGAGAGCGCGCCCTCCAACCGCAAGGCCGGCTGACGCCGGGATGACGGCCGCGCCCCGGGGTCGTGCCTACCCAGGGCGCGGTGTCTGACTTTCAATCGCTGGGACGCGCTGAGCCATTGCGCTGGCTCCTCTGGAATGTCCACAATGCGGCACCTCGCTGGATGGTCCAGGGGGGCTTCGTTTCCCAGGCTTCCTCTGGATTTGGCGCCGCTCCCGGATGCGACTCTCTCTTTCCCAGAAGCTCACGCTCGCGCCGCTCTTGGTGGCGCTGTTCTTCGTCGTCCTCTTCTTCGGCTACCTCATCCCCCGGGTCAGCTCCGCCTTCGAGGCGCAGGGCCGGGACGTGGGGGGCGCGCTGCCCGCGGCGCTGGCGGCCACGCTGCCCGCGGCGATGCCGGGCGGCCAGACGGAGGCGCTCCAGGCGGTGCTGGAGCAGGCGGTGCGCCACCACCAGGTGGCCTACGTGGCCGTCTTCGACGGGACCGGGCAGCTGCGCGCGGTGGCGGGCGAGTACGCCGCCGCGATGCGGGAGCTGAGGGATCGGCTGAGCCGCGCGCAGGGTGAGGCGACGTTCTACGTGCGGGACGCGGACCTGCTGGACGTGAGCGCGCGCCTCGCGAACGGGGCGGGCACCGTGCACGTGGGCTTCAACCGCACGGCGGCGCGCGCGCAGGTCGAGGCCATCACCACCGGGGTGAGCGTGGTGATGCTGCTGGCGCTCGCGGTGTTCGTGGTGGTGGGCGTGGTGCTGGCGCGCCGGGTGGCGGCGCCGCTGGTGCAGCTGACGGAGGTGGCCCAGCGGATCGCGGAGCACGGCGACCTGCGCGAGTCGGTGCGCGTGGAGGGCACGGACGAGGTGGGGCAGCTGGCGAAGGCCTTCTCCATGATGGTGTCCAAGGTGAAGGACCTGCTCCAGCAGTTGCAGGAGTCGTCGGACCTGCTGCGCGGGTCCGTGGACCACCTGAACGACTCCGCGGGCCGCCAGAACGAGATGGTCTCGCGCCACGCGGCCGCGCTCCAGGAGACGCAGGTCACGGCGCAGGAGATCCGCCAGACGTCGGTGGTGGCGTCGCGCGCGGCGGAGACGGTCATCGACGTGGCGGAGCGCGCGGAGGTGCTGGGCAAGACGGGCGAGGTCGCCATCACCGAGAGCATCGAGGGCATGGTGGCGCTGCGCGCGCAGGTGGAGCAGATCGCCGAGCGCATCATGGCCCTGGGCGAGCGCACCGAGCAGATCTCCGGCATCACGGAGACGGTGAAGGACCTGGCGGACCAGTCCCACCTGCTGGCGGTGAACGCGGCCATCGAGGCGGCGCGCTCCGGGGAGCACGGCAAGGGCTTCGCGGTGGTGGCGCGGGAGATCCGCGGCCTGGCGGACCAGTCCATCCGCGCGACGAACCAGGTGCGCAGCATCCTGGCGGACATCAGCACCGCCATCTTCGCCACGGTGGAGATCACGGCCGCGGGCACGCAGCGCATGGAGGCGGGCCTGGCCCAGGTGCGCACGTCCGGGGACACGCTGCGCCAGCTGTCCGCCATCGTGCGGGACAGCGTGGTGTCCGCCCGTCAGATCTCCCAGACGGTGAACCAGCAGGCCACCGGCATCGAGCAGATCTTCACCGCCGTGAACGAGCTCAACACGGTGATGGGCGACACGGTGAAGCGCATCTCCACCACCAGCGAGTCCGCCGTGTCGCTCAAGCTCCTGTCGGAGCGCGTGGCGGCGATGGTGCGCGACTACCGGCTGTAGCCGGGCGGGGGCGGGGCAGGAACCGCTCCACCACCTGGGCCACGGTGCGCGTGGTGGCGGCGCCGGGTTCGTTGACCCGGGCCGCGAGGAAGGCGGCCCC
>JAFADT010000344.1 GCA_023424585.1 Pseudomonadota bacterium | reverse complement strand
GCGGCTGAAGCGGATGCCCCTGGCGGGGGACTCGCCGGTGGCGCGGGTGCTGCGCGAGTCGCGGCCGGTGTGGCTGGTGGAGGAGGACGCGCTGTCGGGGCAGGAGCGGCCGGCGACCTCGTCGGCGTGCCTGCCCCTGGTGGCGGACGGGCGGGCGCTGGGGGCGCTGGTGTTCACCTTCGGCCAGCCGCACGGGTTCGACGACGACGAGCGGGCCTTCCTCCAGTTGGTGGCGCACCACGCGGCGCAGGCGCTGGCGCGGGCGCGGCTGCTGGAGCGCGAGCAGCGGGCGCGGGCGGCGCTGCGCGAGGCGCACGGGACGCTGGAGGCCATCATCCAGGCGAGCCCCACGGCCATCATGCTGCTGGACCCGGACGGCACGGTGCGGCTGTGGAATCCAGCCGCGGAGCGGATGCTGGGGTGGACGGCGGAGGAGGTGCTGGGGAGGGTGTTGCCGGCGGTGCCGCCGGAGCACTGGGAGGCGTTCCGCCACGGCCTGGAGCGCGCCACGCGGGGCACGGTGCTGGACGGGGTGCCCCTGGCGGCGCGGCGGCGCGACGGGGGCGCGGTGCAGGTGGCCATGTGGACGGGGCGCGTGCACCCGGCGAGCGGCCCGCCGCAGTGCCTGAGCGTGATGGTGGACATCACCGAGCGCCAGCGCGGCGAGGCAGCGCAGCGCTTCCTCGCGGAGGCCGGCGGCGTGCTGGCGGGGAGCCTGGAGGAGGAGGAGACGCTGGAGCGCGTGGCGCACCTGGCGGTGCCGCAGTACGCGGAGGCCTGCGGCGTGTTCCTGGAGGACGAGTCCGGCGGCGTGCGCTGCGTGGCCACGGCGGGCCGCGAGGGCGGCGAGGTGCCGCCGCCGGGGCTCGCGGTGGTGGCGCGGGTCATCCAGTCCGGGAGGCCGGAGTCGCGCTCGGGGCTGTCGGAGGTGGATCCGTCGAGCGCGCGGGCGGGCGGGACGTGCGCGTACCTGTGCGTGCCGCTGCGGGTGCGGGGGCACACGCTGGGGGCGCTGACGTTCGTCACGTCGAAGCGGGCATACGACGCGCAGGACCTGGCGCTGGCGCAGGAGCTGGCGCGGCGGGCGGCGCTGGCGCTGGACAACGCGAGCCTCTACCGCGACGCGCGGGACGCCATCCGCCTGCGCGAGGAGTTCCTCTCCATCGCGAGCCATGAGCTGAAGACGCCCATCAGCGCGCTCCAGCTCCAGGTACAGAGCCTCCAGGCGGGGCTGGCGCGGTCGGGGGCGGGCTTCGACCCCGAGCGGCTCAAGCGCGGCCTGGAGCGGGTGGACCGGCAGGTGAAGCGGCAGACGCTGCTGGTGAACGACCTGCTGGACGTGTCGCGCCTGAGCGCGGGGAAGCTGGAGCTGGTGCTCCAGCCCCTGGAGTTGGGGAGCCTGGTGCGCGAGGTGGCCGAGCGCTTCGAGCCGGAGTACGCGCGCTCGGGCACGCCGCTGGAGCTGGCGCTGGCGCCGGAGGTGCGCGGACAGTGGGACCGGCTGCGGTTGGATCAGGTCTTCACGAACCTGCTGTCCAACGCGCTGAAGTACGGGCGGGGCAACCCGGTGCGCGTGTCCCTGGAGGCGGACGGCGACCGGGCGCGGCTGCGGGTGCGGGATGGGGGCATCGGCATCGCGAAGGAGCACCTGCCGCGCCTGTTCCACCGCTTCGAGCGCGCGGTCTCCGAGCGCAACTACGGCGGCTTCGGGCTGGGGCTGTGGATCGCCCGGCAGATCATCGAGGCCATGGGCGGCTACATCGAGGTGGACAGCGTCCTGGGCGAGGGCTCCACCTTCGTCGTGGAGCTGCCGCGGGGCTAACGGCGGACGGCGGGGAGCCCCTCCGCGATGAAGCCGCAGCCCCGCTGGGGCTCGCGGCGGTGGAGGGCGTGGCAGCGCTCGGGGGCGGGGCAGTCGGCGTCGAGGGTGCAGGGCTCGAAGCAGTAGCCGCTGGTCTCGTCGCAGGTGAGGCCCTTGGCGCAAGGGGTCTGGTCGTCACAGCGGGCGCGGCACTCGAAGGCCTCCGTGTCGAGGGTGGGCTCGGCGAAGCCCCGCAGGCAGTCCTGGTTGGCGGCGCAGGGCTCGGCGTCCAGGCACGCGGGGCCCACGAAGGGGCGGCAGCTGGGCACCCCGTCCGAGCCGTCCGTCCCGCAGCGCTCGCCCGGGG
Source organism: Pseudomonadota bacterium (assembly GCA_023424585.1). Classification (GTDB taxonomy): domain Bacteria; phylum Myxococcota; class Myxococcia; order Myxococcales; family Myxococcaceae; genus Corallococcus. The sequence goes on along the minus strand of JAFADT010000344.1, from coordinate 1,421 downwards.
GACAGGCCCGGTCGCGGCAGCTGGGGACGCAGGCGCCCCGGACGCGGTAGGGGTTGGGGGCGCACTCGGTGCCGGGGGCGCAGGTGTCCGGGTCATGCACGTCGCATGGGGGGCCGCAGAACCCCTGGAGGCAGAGGAGCCCGGGGGCGCAGCGGCCCTCGGGCGCTCGCGGGTCCCCCGCGCACCGGTCCCCGGCGCGCAGCGCACCTTGGGGGACGCAGCGGCGGAGGACCTGGCCCGACGCGGACGTGTCCACGGGGTGGCACGTGTCGGAAGGGGCGCAGTCCGACGCGTCGTCGCAGAAGCGGTGCAGGGGCTGGCAGTCGCGGAAGCCGAAGTCCGGGTGGCGCGCGCACACGGTGTCGGCGGGGCACGCGGCATCCGCGTCGCAGCGGTCCTCGCAGGCGAGGGAGCCCCGGGAGTCCGCGTGGCAGTTGGTGGGGACGTGGGTCAGCCGGACGCCGTTGCTCAACACCGTGACGCCAGGAGGCTCGCGCCCCGCGCGGTCCGGGTCGTCACCGGCCTCGATGATGAGGTGGGCGCGGGCGTCCGACAGGTCCGCCTGCGCGGTGAGGTCCGGCCCGGGCCACGCGAGCCACACGCCCGTGCCCACGGCGGTCACGAGCGCGAGGAGGGCGATGAGGAGGCTGAGCCTGCGCGGGGTCACCGCGAGGCTTATAGCGCCAGGAGCAGCAGCGACGCCTGCTCCGTGGGCGGGGCCGCGAGGAAGGCGTCCGGCAGCGTGATCTCCGTGGGCGGCGAGGACGCGCGGTCGCAGCTGCGCGGCCCCTCGTAGGTGCGGCCCGGCTCCTTCGCCTTCAGCCGGTACGTGCAGTCGCGCACGTACACCGTCAGCTCCCGCGGAGACAGCGTCAGGTTGGCGGGGCGCCCGTGGAAGCCGCCCTTCGCCTTCAGCGCGTCACCCTCCTTCTTCACGTCCAGGTTCACCACCGAGGCCCCGATGTTGCCCCTCACCTTCTCGTCCCCCAGGCTCAGCGCCACCGGGGCGTCCGCCACGCGGCCGCGCAGCTCGCCCGGCAGCCGGGACACCTGGAACGCGGGGCCCGTGACGTTGTCCGGCGTCATCCGCAGGTTGAACTGCGTCCGCGCGACGTTGAAGGACAGCTGGTCCTGCTCGGCCCCCGCCCACGCGCCGCCCACCCCCGCGAGCACCGCCAACAGTCCCCCCCAACGCAACGACTGGCTGTAGCGCTTCATGGTCACGCCCCTTCCGGCCCTCCGGCCGCGCGGAGACGACTGCCTCCACTCCCTCAATGTGCAACGCCTCCGGGCCGCCGCCATACCGGCGGCGGCCCGGTGCGCGCGCGGTGGAGGCTACTTGCCGCCCGCCTGCCCGGCCGCCGGGCCCAGCAGGTGCTTCTCGAAGAACATCAGCGCCGTCAGCTGGGCCAGGTCCCGGT
>JAFADT010000283.1 GCA_023424585.1 Pseudomonadota bacterium | reverse complement strand
CTGGTGGACCACGCGCTTCCTCGGCTTCGGCGTCGCGGGCTACGTGAACCACTACGACACGCCGCCCGTGGAGATGCCCACGCGCCACTGGTCGTACCTGGCGCTCCTGCGCACCACGGTCAGCCTGCAATGACTAGCGGTGGTGCGCGTGCTGGCGGTCCGCGTGGTGCTGGAGCTGGCGCCGCGCGGCCTCGAAGGCATCGGTGACGGCCTGGTAGGCATCCGCGTGGGTCGCGAGCTCCACCGGCTCGCGGTCCGCGACGATGTCCCTGCCCGGCACGTGCAGCTCCACGCGCACGTGGAAGCGGTGGCCCTGCGCGTGGTGGCGGTGCGGCTCCTCCACCACCACGTTGCAGCCGGTGATGCCGTCGTAGAACTGCTCCAGCTTGTCCGCCTGGTCGCGGATGTGCTCGTTGAGGGTGTCGCTCGTCTCCATGCCCCGGTAGGTGATTCGCAGTGCGCGCTTCATCGTCCGCCTCGGGTAGGGCTCCGTGCTCTGGAGCCGGTGTGGATTCAAGGCATTGCATGGGTCCTGCCAACCCCTGGGACCCACTGGGATACCTATAACGGCCCCATTTCCGCGGGGCATGACGGGACACGCGCCCCGGTGCATGGGGCACGTTGACTCATGGCAGTTTGCGCAAGCGAGGCAGCAGCTCCGCTACTGGACGCCCGAGGTCCTCCGCGTCCAGGTACACCTGCACCGCGTGTCCTACGCCTTCCACGGGTGCGTCGAAGTAGTTGCGCTTGGTGGGCACCACCCAGGCGAACCCGGTGCGCGGCAGGACGAAGCTCGGCGCGTTGCCGTAGGTGAGGAAGCCGCCCGTCCGCTCCCCCACCAGCGGCGCTCCGGTGGCGCGGTGCAGGGCGTACGCGCCGCTCTCGGACGGCGATGGTGGGGGTGAGCACGCCGTCCTGGGAGGACACGGTGGGCCCGGACGCGGCCACCTTCGCGCTCCAGTCCTGGAAGAAGGCATCCGGATCGAACGTGCGGTGCGCGAGCAGCTCCGGCCAGCCGGAGTAGGTGGTGCGCAGGAGCTGGTGCAGGAAGCGCACGTCCTCCGCCAGCGCGGCGCTGTCCACGCGCGTGGCGGGGGTGGGCTTCGGGCGGCGGAAGGCCTCGTGCAGCACGGGGCTCGCCGGGTCGTAGCAGTACGCGGCCCCGGTGCTCCGCGGGTCCAGGTAGGGGGAAGGAGCCGCCGTCAGCAGGCCTCCCACGAGGAGGAAGAGGTGCATGCCCGGATTACGGCGCGGCCCCTCCCGCCATTGCCAGACACGAGGCTCAGCGACTCACGGTGAAGCGGCCGCGCGCGAAGAAGACGTGCGCGTCGTCGACGAGCACCTGCGTGCCCGGCCCCGAGCGCCACTCGTCGATGAGCGCCTCCATGCGTCCGGCGGGCAGCGGCCAGACGCTGCCTGCGGGGGGCTTCTCCACCAGCACCAGGTCGTAGACGAGGTCGTCGGGCTGGGGCCCACCCACCGCGAAGACGTCGTCCCGCGCCCCTGCCTCCGCGACGAGGTTGCCCTCCAGCAGCACCCTCCCCCCGGGGTTCTCGGCGAGGACGTCCAGCGCACGCCGGACGCTCGCGAGGCGAGGGGCCGTGGCCGGACAGTGCGCGGGGAAGACCGCTGGCGTGAAGAGGGTGCGCCCCGCGGCGCGCACGGTGTTGTCGTTGGTCGTGTAGAGCAGGAGGCCGGTCGCGACCAGCACCCAGGCCGGTGGGCGGTGCTGCCGCAGGAGCGGCAGGAAGACCATGACGACCGCGGCCATCAGCGGCGCGCCGTACTGGAACCGCCACGCCATGCCCGTGAAGCGGATGGCCAGCATGGGCAGCAGCAGCGCCAGCCACAGCGGATCCGGCCGCCACTTGCGGCGCCACGCCCAGATGCCCAGGGGCAGGAAGGCCGCCAGCAACGTGCCAATGCGCGAGAGCTGCTTCCCGCCCAGCCGCTCACGCAGGTACGCGCCCCAGCCCTGCCCCGGCTCCGGCAGCAGCCGCGAGCGGTAGTCCACCGTCTGCCCCAGCCACCCCGCGCGCCCCACGAACACGAACGCGAGCCACGCCGCCGACAGCGCGAAGACCGCCAGCGCGGCCCGGCGCTCGCCGCGCAGCCACAGCCCTCCGGCGAGCACCAGGCCCACGAAGGGGAACTCCTCCTTGCACGCGAACAGCAGCACCAGCGCGGCCAGCATCCACCCCGTGCGCTTGAGGCCATACGCCACCGCGAGCCACGTCCACGGCAGCATGGCCCACGTGGTGGGGTGGATGGGGAAGGTGAGCGCGGCCGTCGTCCCGGGGTTGAACAGCAGCAGCGCGGCCAGGAGCGCGGTGGAGGCCCGGTCCAACAGCCCTCGCGCCTGGAGCCACACGAGCGGCGCGAGCGACAGCAGGACGAAGGCCGCCTCCGCCACGAGCCCCGCCCACTTCGCGGGCAGCACCGCGACGAGCGGCCGGGCCAGCCACAGCACCGGGTCGAAGTGGTCCGCGAACACGTGGACCTGCCGGACGCTGAGCCAGGGGTTCGGCTCCTGGAAGGACAGCCGCGCCAGCGCCTGGGTGTAGATGCCCAGGTCATAGCTCGCGAAGCACAGGCGCGCGGCCTGGAGCCACACCGGCGCCACGACCACGCCCAGCCACAGCAGCACCAGGCCCGGCAGCACGAGCAGGCTCCACCAGCGCTGTCGGGACTCGGAGGGGACGGTCATCGCGGACGCGCGGCCTTGTAGCGCGCTTCCGCCGGGGAGGCGATGGGTTCAGCGGCGCTCAGCTCGGGGACGGGATGGGGGCCCGGCCCGGCTCCACGACCTGCGGTCCTCGGCCGGGGAGTCGCACGTTCGCGTCGGCGTCGGACTCCTCCTTCTGCTGCTTGTCCAGGAGCGCCGCCTGCGCACGGGCGCGGTGCAGCCCTTCGCCCACCCACTCGTAGGTCCGGTGCAGGAAGAAGGACGCCGCGCTGAGCGCGAAGATGGAGGCCACGAAGCGCGTCTCGCGCGGGCGCACCGCCGACGCCACCATGAAGCCCGAGGCCACCCACGGCGTCAGGCAGAAGGGGCAGTCCAGCAGCTCGCCCAGCGCGCGCCGGGGACCTTCGCCCCGCGCGGTCTCCACCACCTCGCCCGCGGTGCTGTCGGACGCGTAGCGCGTGAAGGGGGCTCGCAGCACGCCGAAGACCCGGTCCAGGGCCACCAGCCGGGTCACCGCATGCGTCGCGACGCCGAACAGCACCAGGTCCTTCCAGCCCGGGCGCTCCGGCAGCCGCCTCCCCGAGACACGCATCCACCCCAGGAAGCCGAGCAGCGACGTGCTGAACGTCCCGATGAGCGCCGCGTACGAGCCCAGCGGGTGGTGTTCCGAGTCGTAGCCAGCGAACGGTCGCGTTGCCTCGAGCGCTCTCATGGGGTGCGCAGCCTCCGTGCCGCGAAAGGTGTGCACTCCCCCGGCCCCGAGCATCCGGGCAGCCAGGCGCGCGGGCACTCGCTCCGGCGCGGCCCTACTCCGCCGCCGTCATGTCCAGGACCGCGGCCCCTCGCACGCGGCCTTCGCGCAGGGCCTGGAGCGCCTCGTTCGCGGCGGACAGGGGAAACACCCGCACCTCCGTGCGCACGGGCACGCGCGGCGCGAGCGCCAGGAAGTCCGTCGCGTCCCCGCGCGTGAGGTTCGCCACCGAGCGCACCACCCGCTCCTCCCACAGGAGCGAGTAGGGGAAGGATGGGATGTCACTCATGTGGATGCCGCCGCACACCACCACGCCGCCCTTGTCCACGGCCTTCAGCGCGGCGGGCACCAGCGCCCCCACGGGGGCGAAGAGGATGGCCGCTTCCAGCGGCTCCGGCGGCAGCGTGTCCGAGCCTCCCGCCCACACCGCGCCCAGCGCTCTCGCGAACGCCTGCCCCTCCGCGTCGCCCTCGCGCGTGAAGGCATACACGCGGCGCTCCTGGTAGCGGGCCACCTGGATGAGGATGTGCGCGGCGGCGCCAAAGCCATACAGACCCAGCCTCGCTCCCTCGCCCGCCATGCGCAGGCTGCGAAAGCCGATGAGCCCCGCGCACATCAACGGCGCGGCCTCCGTGTCGCTGTACGCGGCAGGCAGGGGGAAGCAGAAGCGCGCGTCCGCGACGGTGTACTCCGCGAAGCCACCGTCGATGTCGTAGCCGGTGAAGCGCGCCGTGTCGCAGAGGTTCTCCCGGCCGGAGCGGCAGAAGCGGCACCGCCCGCAGCTCCACCCCAGCCACGGCACGCCCACCCGCATCCCGGGCGCAAGGCCCTCCACCCGCGCGCCCGCCTCCACCACCGTGGCCACGATCTCATGGCCCGGCACCAGCGGCAGCTTCGGGCGCGTCAGCTCCCCGTCCACCACGTGCAGGTCGGTGCGGCACACCGCGCAGGCGCGCACCCTCAACAGCACCTGCTCCGGCCCGGGCTCCGGGATGGGGCGCTCCTCCTGCCGCAAGCGCTGTCCGGGTGCGTGGAGCACCATCGCCCGCATGGTCCCTGCCATGGCTCGCCTGCCTCCCCACCCGCGCCCTTCGCGGGTGTCGAGGACAAGCTAGTCAGTGCCAGTTGACCCGACCGCTGCCGTTGACCCGCACCTGGGTCGACTGCGCGTGGCCATACAGGTCCACGCTCCCGGACGAGTCGACCGTGACGACCGCCCCGCCCCCGTCCACGTACGAGGAGACCGCCCCCGAGCCCCGCGACGTGATGCGCACGTCCACGGCCCGCAGGCCCGAGGCGCCGATGCCACCGCTGCCGTCCAGCCAGGCGTCGAGCCGGTTGGCGGTGCCCGTGAGCGTCGTGAAGCCGGAGCCGTCCGTGAGGGCGCGCACCTGCTTCGCGGAGCCCGCCCACTTCAGGCGCCCGGAGCCGGTCTGCGACAGGTCCACCCACTCGGCCAGGCCCTCGCCGGCCGCGCACAGCTCCATGCTCCCGGAGCCGCTGAGCTTCGCCTCCAGGGTGCGCACCCCGCCGCAGAAGCTCAGCGAGCCGGAGCCCTTCGCCAGCAGCTTCACGTCCTCCTTCACGTGCTCGAAGCCCTCCACGCGCAGGGAGCCGGAGCCATCCTGCGTCGCGCCCACCATGCGCGGCACGCGGACCTCCACCCGCGCCGCGCCCTGGGGCGCGAACGCGCCGTCCGTCTCGATGACGAGCGTGTCGCCCTCCGACACGAAGGTGCGCACGCGGTGCTGGAGGTTCTCATCCAGCGTGACCTTCACGTCCGGCACCTCGCCCTCGCGCACCACCACCTCCAGCGAGCCCCGGTTCTCCACGGTGGTGAAGTCGGTGGTCACGCGCGACTCCGTGACGGTGTTGCCGTCGCCCTGCAGCTCGTCGGTGAAGTAGCAGCCGGACAGCAGCCCCACCGCGAGCGCAACCCCTCCCAAGCACTTCCACATGGTTCCCTCCCGAATCCCGAATCGGATGCCGCGTCAGAGCTGCACGCCCAGCAGGACGCCCGGCCACACGCGCACGGTGGTGCGGCCCCCGTCGGAGACGCTCCGCCACTCGGGCCCGATGCCCAGCTCCTCCCACCGGTCCCCGTTGTCCCAGGTCACGAGCGTGTTGCCGGTGACGCCGCCGATGAGCGCGAACCGCTTCGCCACCTGCCAGCCCGCCACCAGCCGCAACTGTCCCAGCACGTTCAGGCCATCGCCATCGCGAAAGAGGTTGTCCGTGTGGACGCCGCTGCCAATGACATCCAGGTCGAAGAACAATGGCCCCATGGGGATGTGCGCGCCAAGGCCCACGCCTCCCACGTAGCGGCGGCGGTGCGTGTCCGTGCCCGGGTTGAAGCCCAGCGTCAGCAGCGTGTGGAAGTGCCGGCCGCCAAACTTCACCGCGGCGTTGGTGTACGCGATGTCGCTGGCCCACAGCTGGAGGTTCGCCTGGCCATTGCCAATGAAGCTGAGCAGGCCCAGGGCCTCGCCCTGGGACTCGCGCGCCACGTTGATCAACCCCAGCTGGAGCCCCTCCACCTTGCCCGCGACGTTGACCAGCCCCACCTGCGCGCCGGACACGTCGCCGCCCACGTTGAGGAGCGACAGCTGCGCGCCCTCCATCTGGCCCGCGTAGTTGAGGCCCGTGGAGGCCTGGAGCCCCGTCATCGAGGGGGCGATGTTGGCGCCCACCGCGAGCTGCGCGCCCTTGAGCGGCGCGCTCGCGATGTTCGCGCCCACCGTGAACTGTCCCCCCACGCCGCCCGAGCCCGCGATGTTCGCGCCCACGGAGAACTGGCCGCCGGACAGCTCGCCGCCCACGATGTTGCCGCCCGCGGAGAACTGGCCGGTCACCGCCGCGCCCTTCACCACGTTGAGGCCCACCGCGGCCTGGAGGCCATGCAGGTCACCCGTGACGATGTTGCCGCCCGCGGCGAACTGCGCGCCGGACGCGGCGCCCCGCACCACGTTGGCCCCGAGCGTGAGCTGCGTGCCGGACAGCGCCTCGCCCACCCAGTTCGCGCCCAGGGACATGGCCACGCCGTCCACCCGCTTCGCGTGCGTCCCAAGCGCACCGAGCGCGAACGTGGTCACCAGCCGCTCCGTGGCCGTGCCCGCGGTGCTCACGTGCGGCAGGGCCATCAGCACCGCCGGGACGTGGATCTCCCCGGTGTCCGCGCGCTGGCGGGCCTCCGGGGTGGCGGCCGCCGGCGCGGGCTCACCGCCCGTCGCGGCCGCCACCAGGGGCGCGGGGGACAGCGC
>JAFADT010000095.1 GCA_023424585.1 Pseudomonadota bacterium | reverse complement strand
CCGGTTGCCCCTCCCGCGCCGGCCACGCCCCGCGCGGCGGAGCCCGTCGCCGCGCCGCAGCCCGCGGCGAAGGAGGAAGAGGCCCCCAGCGCCGCGAAGAGCAGCTCCATCGCGGACCGCAGCATCCGCGTGAACGTGGAGGTGCTGGACTCGCTGGGCCTGCTCGCCGGTGACCTGCTGGTGGAGAGCGCTCGCGGCCGGCTGCGCAGCACGGAGACGGCGCTGCTCTTCGAGCGCTTCAGCCGCCTGGGCGACCGCTTCCTGCGCATCTCCGAGGACGTGGACGTCCCGGACGCCATCCGCCAGGAGCTGGAGCGCGCGGAGGCGGACCTGCACATGCTGCGCGACGACGCGTTCCGCTTCGTGCGCCGCAACGGGGACGGCATCAACACGCTGCACGGCAACCTGGCCCAGCTCGCGGACCACGTGGCCGAGGCGCGCCTGGTGCCGCTGTCCACCGTGTTCGACGCGTTCCCGCGCGCGGTGCGCGACATCGCGAAGACGCAGAACAAGGAAGTGGACCTGGTCATCGAGAACGCCGACATCGGCGTGGACCGGTCCATGCTGGCGGACGTGCGCGACGCGCTGGTGCACCTCTTGCGCAACGCGGTGGACCACGGCCTGGAGTCGCCGGACTTCCGCCAGCAGATGGGCAAGCCCGCCCAGGGCCGCATCCGCATCCGCGTGCGCGTGGACGGCGACATGCTCCACATCGAGGTGGAGGACGACGGCCGGGGCATGGACACCGAGCGGCTCAAGCAGGTGGCCATCAACAAGCGCCTGCTGTCGCCGGTGCAGGCCGCCGCGCTGTCGGAGCGCGAGGCCATCGAGCTCATCTTCCGCCCCGGCTTCTCCACGCGCGAACAGGTGAGCGAGCTGTCCGGCCGCGGCGTGGGCATGGACGTGGTGAAGCGCAAGGTGGAGACGCTGGGCGGGTCCGTGGGCGTGCAGAGCCGCCAGGGCCGCGGCACCACCGTCACGCTGCGCCTGCCGCAGTCCCTGGCGCTCATGAAGGTGCTGCTGGTGCGCCTGGGCGACGACGTCTATGGCATGCCCGCCGCGGACGTGGTGGCCGTCATGCGCGTCAAGCCGGATGACCGCATGGAGGTGTTCGGCACGCTGGCGGTGCGGCACCGGGGCAAGCCCACGGCGCTGGTGGCGCTGGGGCCGCTCCTGGGCCTCAACGGCGGCAACCGCTTCGACAAGCCTCCCGCGGTGGTGGTGCGCCACGGCGACGACTACGCCGCGCTGGTGGTGGACGGCTTCGTGGACGAGCGCGAGGTGGCGGTGAAGCCCTGCGGCGGCGAGTTCCTCAAGGGCGCGCCCTTCATCGCGGGCACGGCGGCGCTGGAGGACGGGCGCATCGCGGTGCTGCTGCACGTGCCGGACATCATGACGGAGGTGCGCCGCATGGCCCGCCCCGTCACCCAGGCGCCCGCCAGCCGCCGGCTGCGCGTGCTGCTGGTGGATGACTCGCCCATCGCGCGCGCGACGGAAGGCGCGCTCGTCAAGGCGCTGGGCCACAGCGTGGAGGAGGCGCAGGACGGCGAGGAGGCGTACGCGAAGGTGCAGACGAACACGTACGACCTCATCCTCACGGACGTGCAGATGCCGAAGCTGGACGGTTTCTCCCTCACCCGGCGGCTGAAGGGGACGCCGGCGGTGGCGCGCATCCCGGTCATCATCCTGTCGTCGCTCGCGTCTCCGGAGGACAAGCGGCGCGGTCTGGACGCGGGCGCGGATGCGTACCTGGTGAAGGGCGAGCTGGGCGTGGAGAGCCTGGCGCAGTCCATCGATCGGCTGACCTGAGGAGCCTCTCGTGGGCGGCGGCACGGCGGTGACGGGACTCGCGTTCCGGGTACTCCTGGTGGGGCGGGGCCTGCGCGCGCTGGTGCGCGGGCTCTTCGACGGCGAGTCGCTGGTGGCCGTGGGCCCGCCGGAGGCGGACTTCGTGGGCGCGGAAGGGGTGGTGCGGCGGCACTTCCCGGACGTGCTGCTGGTGGACCTGACGTCCTCGGAGGCGCTGGGGGCCATCGAGCACATCATGGCCGTGCGGCCCACGCCCATCCTCGCGCTGCACCCGGGCGTGCTCACCGGGCAGCAGGCGTTCCAGGCGCTGGCGCTGGGCGCCCTGGACGTGATGGACCGGCCCATGAGCCCGGGGCCGGACTTCTGGCACGCGGTGAACCGCAAGCTGGTGCTGCTGTCCCAGGTGAAGGGGGTGCGCTCGCCGCCCTCCACGACCCGGCAGCCCCGGGCGTCGGTGGAGGAGGGGCCCGCCGCGCCGTATCCCCTGGTCGCGCTGGCCGCCTCATTGGGTGGGCCGAAGGCCGTCGCGTCGGTGCTGCGGATGATTCCGCGGGGCTTCCCCGCGCCTATCGCCTACTGTCAGCACATCAGCCAGGGCTTCACGGAGGGCCTGGCGCACTGGCTCTCCACGGAGACGGCGCTGCGGGTCGTCGAGGCGACCCACGATGCGTTCATGGAGCCGGGCACGGTGTACATCGCCCCTTCGGGAGGACATCTGCTGGTGAAGCCGGACGGTCGTCTGGAACTGGATGCAGGACCTGCCCTGCGGGGCTTCCGCCCCTCGTGTGACATGCTGCTCACTTCGGCCGGGGAGTCTTTCGGCCGCCGGTGCATCGGCGTCATCCTGACGGGCATGGGCCGCGACGGCGCCAGGGGCCTGAAGGAGATTCGCGAGCGGGGCGGGCGCACCATCGCGCAGGACGAGGCCACCTGCGTCGTCTACGGCATGCCTCGCGAGGCGGTGCTCCTGGGCGCGGCGCAGCAGGTGCTGCCGCTGGACGTCATCGCGCCGACGCTCGTGCAGTGGGTGGACGCGTGCTGAACGTGGGGAACAAGGTGCTCCAGCAGCTGGCCGGGCTCCTGCTGGAGCGCGCGGGGCTGAAGATCACCCTGGATGGCTATCACAGCCTGCGGCTCGCCCTGTCCACGCGGATGCCCGTGCTGGGCCTGAGCGACCCGGAGAAGTACCTGCAGAAGCTGATGAGCGCGAGCGGCGAGGAGGAGCTGCGCGCGCTGCTGCCGCTGGTGACGGTGGGGCACACGGAGTTCTTCCGAGACGCGAAGCAGTTCCGCGCGCTGGAGCAGAGCGTGCTGCCGGAGCTGCTCTCGCGGGCGCGGCGCGAGATGCGCAAGGTGTCCATCTGGTCCGCGGGCTGCGCCACCGGCGAGGAGCCCTACAGCCTGGCGCTGGTGCTGGCGGAGCTGGGCGCGCTCGCCGTGGAGGTGGACCTGTGGGCCACCGACCTGAACCTGGCCGCGGTGGAGGCCGCGCGGCAGGGGCGCTTCTCCACGCGGCGCGCGGTGGCCATCGGCCCGGAGCGGCTCCAGCGCTTCTTCCGGCCCGTGGAGGAAGGGTACGAGGCGTCGCCCATCCTGCGCGAGTACATCCGCTTCGACGGTCAGAACCTCGCCGCGCCGGTGTTCGAGAAGGTGGCGCCCGCGTCGTTGGACCTCATCCTCTGCCGCAACGTCATCATCTACTTCGACCTGCCCACCATCCGCGGGCTGATGGACCGCTTCCTCGCGGCGCTGCGCCCGGGCGGGCTGCTCTTCCTGGGGTACTCGGAGAGCCTGTTCAAGGTCTATGACCGCTTCGAGATGATCGAAGTGGACGGCGCGTTCGTGTACCGGCGCCCCCTGGGGGAGCGTCCCCAGCCGCCGCCGCCCCTGGCGCCCCTGGCGACGGAGCCCCGTTCGGGCAGCCCGGAGTCCTTCGCCGCCGAGCTGCGCCAGCGGTTGCAGGCCAGCGCGGAGATGGCGGCGAGGCTGCGCGGCGCGAGCGTCGCCGACGCGGCCCGGACTCCGGATGCGCCCGCGCGCAGGCCGACCCTGGAG
>JAFADT010000038.1 GCA_023424585.1 Pseudomonadota bacterium | reverse complement strand
TCTTCAAGCAGCGCATCGAGGAGCACTGGAAGCGCGTCCCGCTGCTCCAGGGCAACGTGAAGCGCAGCGCGGGCGAGCTGCGCCAGACGGTCAACGCCTTCTTCACCCTCTACAACGAGCTGCCCCGCCTGGGGCCCGGCAGCGACGCCTGCACCCGGGAGGCCCTGCGGCGCCTGTCCCCGCTTCCGCCCTCGCCGCGCGTGCTGGACCTGGGCGCGGGCACCGGGCGGCAGTCGCTGGTGCTCGCGAGGGAGCTGGGCACGCGCGTCACCGCCGTGGACCTGCACCGCCCCTACCTGGACCGGCTGGAGCGCGAGGCCCGCGCGCAGGGGCTGTCGGACGCCATCGTCACGCGCCAGGAGGACATGCGCGCGCTGTCGCTGCCGCCCGGCTCCGTGGACCTGCTCTGGTCCGAGGGCGCCATCTACGTGGTGGGCTTCGAGCAGGGGCTGCGCCAGTGGAGGCCGTTGCTCGCGCCCGGTGGGCAGGTGGCCGTGACCGAGTGCACCTGGCTCACCGACGTCCGTCCCCCGGAGGCCGTGCGCTTCTGGTCCGCCGGGTACCCGTCCATGGGCACCGTCGCCCAGAACCGCGCCACCGCGGAGGCCGCGGGGTTCACGGTGCTGGACACCTTCACGCTGCCCGCCTCCGCGTGGTGGGACGACTACTACACGCCGCTCCTTGCGCGCATCGAGCGGCTGCGCCCCACCGCGGACGCGGCCCTGCGCGAGGTCATCGCGGCGGCGGAGCAGGAGGTGAACCTGTACCGCCGCCACGGGGACAGCTACGGCTATGTCTTCTATCTGCTGCGCTCGCGCGAGGCGTGACGCCGCGGGCCGTGGTGGCGCGGAAGGGGACGAACGGGGAGGATGGGGCGCCCATGCCGGCCCCCGCCCCCCGCGCCGTCCCCGACGGAGGCGCGCCCACCGACGCCTCGCTGACGCTGCTGAGCATCCCCGGCACGACGCAGGCGGAGGTGGACAGCTACTGGCTGGCGCACGTGTACCAGGGCGACCGGCTGCCCCAGCTCACCCTGCGCGCGGTGGCGCTGGGCGCGGGACTGGGCGTGCTCACCTGCGCCACCAACCTCTACGCGGGGCTGAAGACAGGCGTGGCGTTCGGCGTGGCCGTCACCGCCGCGCTGCTCGCGTCCGCGACGCATGGGGCGCTCCGGCGCTTGAGCCCTCGCGCCGCCGGGGCTCCGCTGTCCCTGCTGGAGCTGGGGTGCGCCCAGACGGTGGCGTCGTCCGCGGGGTACGCGACGGGCGGCGCGCTCGTGTCGGTGCAGGGCGCGTGGCTGCTGACGACGGGGCACCACCTGCCCGGCGTGACGCTGCTGGCGTGGACCTTCCTGCTGTCCGCGCTGGGCGTCCTGTTCGCGGTGCCGCTCAAGCGGCAGCTGGTGGACCGGGAGCAGCTTCCGTTCGCGTCAGGGACGGCCGCGGCGGCGACGGCTCGTGCGCTGCACGCGGGCGGTGAGGCGGCGGGGCCCCGGCTGCGGATGCTGGGCGTGGGAGGGGTGATCGCGGGGGCGTTGACGCTGGCGCGCGATGGCTTCGGGCGCGTGCCGTATGCGTATGCGTTTCCCGGGGCGCTGGGGGGCGTGTCGCTGGAGCGGCTGGGGTTCGCGCTGGAGACCGGGTTGATGCCGGTGGGCGGGGGCGCGCTGCTGGGGGTGCGGGTCACCGCGTCCATGTGGCTGGGGGCGCTCGTCGTCCACGGCGTCGTCGCGCCCCGGTTGATGGCGGCGGGCGTGGTGGCGCCGGACGGAGACTTCCTCGCGTGGGCGCTGTGGCCTGGGGCGGCGGCGCTCACCACCGCGTCGCTGTTGCAGTTCGCGCTCCAGGGCCGGGTGTGGGGCCGCGCGCTGCGGGGGCTCTGGAATCGGGAGCCGCGTCAGGCGCCGCATCCCATCGAAGCGCTCCAGGTGCCCGGGCGGTGGTGGGTCGGGGGGCTGGGGGTGCTGACGCCCGCGACGGTGGCGCTGGCGCGGGTGGGCTTCGACGTGCCGGTGCCGCACGCGCTGCTGGCGGTGGCGCTGTCGTTCGCGCTGTGCCTCATCTCCTGCCGCGTCACGGGGGAGACGGACGTGAGCCCGGTGGGCGCGCTGGGGCAGGTGACGCAGCTCACGTATGGCGTGCTGCTGCCCGGGGACGTGCGCGCGAACCTGGCGACGGCGGGCATCACCGTCAACGCGGCGTCCTCTTCCGCGGACCTGCTCACGGACCAGAAGGCGGGGCACCTGCTGGGCGCCCACCCGCGACGGGTGTTCCTGGCGCAGCTGTTGGGGTGTGTCGTGGGGGCGCTGGTGGTGGTGCCGCTGTTCTACCTGCTGGTGCCGGAGCCATCCGTGCTGGGCTCGGAGCGCTTCCCCGCGCCGGCCGCGACGGTGACGGCGGGCGTGGCGCGGGTGCTGGCGTCGGGGCTGGACGCCGTCTCGGCGGACCTGCGGCTCGCCATGGCCTGGGCCGCGGGCGCGGCGGCCGTGCTCACCCTGGGCGAGCAGGTGCTGCCGGAGCGCATCCGCCGCTGGACTCCGTCCGCGGTGGGGGTGGGGCTCGCCTGTCTGCTTCCGGCCTCCACGTGCCTGGGGTTCTTCCTGGGCGGGCTGGGGTGGGACCTGGCCAGGCGGTGGCGGCCCGCGTCGGACGGGCCGGGGGTGACGCTGGCGGCAGGGCTCATCGCGGGCGAGGGGTTGGTGGGGGTGGGCATCGTGCTGGCGCGGGCGCTCTGGTAGCCTGCGGGCCTCCCCATGCGCTGTCCGGTCTGCCACCGCCGCCTCGCTCCCGGCGCGGCGTGTCCCGTGAATGGCGTCGCCGCCGGGTCCGGTCTTCCCCTGGAGCCGCTGGCGATCCCCGACGTCCCCGGCCTGTCCGGCGCCGCCCTGCTGGGAGTGGGCGGCTTCGCCCACGTCTTCACCGCGGTGCGCGAGGCGGATGGCCGTGAGGTGGCGCTCAAGGTGGGGCTGGGGCCGCACCATGCGCGCTTCGCCCACGAGGCGGAGGCGCTCCGGCGCGTGGGGCCGCCCACGGTGCCCGAGGTGCTGGAGGAAGGGCGGGTGGGGGGCAGGCCGTTCCTCGTGCAGGAGCTGCTGCGAGGGCAGACGCTCGCGGCGTGGATGGCGGCGCTGCCCGGGAACGGCGCGGCGTCCGTGGCGCGGGTGCGCGAGCTGCTGACGGGGCTGTGTCCGGCGGTGGCGCGCGCGCACGCGGTGGGCGTGGCGCACCGGGACCTCAAGCCGGAGAACATCTTCCTGCGCGAGGGTGGCGCGCTGAGCCTCCTGGACTTCGGCCTCGCGCGCTGGGCGGGCGGGGGGCCCGTGGAGGAGGCGGGGAACCGCGCTGGCACGACGGTCTACATGGCGCCGGAGCAGTGCCTGGACGCGCGCGAGGCGGGCCCGGCGGCGGACATCTACGCGCTGGGAGTCCTGCTCTTCGAGCTGCTCACGGGCACGCCGCCGTTCCACGGCACGCCGGACGAGGTGCGCGAAGGCCACGTGAGCCAGCGTCCGCCGCGCGTGTCGGAGCGGGCCTCCGTTCCGGCGCCGTTGGATGCGGTGGTGGCGAGGTGTCTGGCCAAGGCGCCGGCGGAGCGTTACGCGAGCGCGGAGGAGGTGCTCGCCGCGTTCGACGCCGCGTGCGCGGAGGGCCCCGCGCTGCCCGCTGTCGTCGGTGCGGAGGACGCGCGCCCGGCGCAGGCGCTGGGGACGTTCGCGGGAGCGCGCCCGGTGGCGATGCTGGGGCTGCGCACGGCCGCGTCGGTGGAAGGGCTGACGGCCACGCTGGAGCCGTTCGGTGGCGTGCTGGCGCGGGTCGCCTCGGGCGGATACCTCATCGTCTTCTGCGAGTCGCTGTCGGCGGAGGCGAACGTGCGCGCGGGCGCGCTCGCGGCGCGGCGCCTGGTGGAGTCCGGTGAGGCCTCGGCGGTCCTGCACGTCGCGGTGCTGTACGTGCATCCCGGCACCACGCTGCCGCGCATCGCGGGCGCGGCGCTGGAGCGCCCGGAGACGTGGTGGGGGAGGGCGGTCGCGCCGGGCGAAGCGCGGGTGACGTCGGAGGCGGTCGCGAGGCTGGAGCCCGGTTGGATCGAGCCCATCACGACGCTCGATGGCATCGAAGCCGGGGCCGGGACCCATGAACCTGGCGCGCGGCAGGAGCAGGAGCCCGAGCGCGCTGGGCTCATTCCCGCGCAGCCGCTCGCAGGGGCCGAACGCGCGGCGCCCCAGACCTCCGAGCGCCGCGAAGCCGCCGCGCCGCAAGCCGCCGCGGCGGGCGCTCTTGCCGCGACACCATGCTCCGCGGGGGCCGAGCCTCGGAGCGGCGCTGGCTTCCGGTTGCGTCTCCAGGACGAAGAGGGCGCGCGCGTCGACGGAGAACCTCCGCCATTCGTGGGCCGCGACGCGCTGCTGGAGGCGCTGGTCGCGGACGCGGAGCGGAGCCTGTCGTCCTCACGGCCGGGCCTGGGGGTGCTCACCGGCGAGGTGGGCCATGGCAAGACGCGGCTCCTCAAGGCGCTCACGTCCCGGCTGGAGGCCTCGGGCCACGCGCGGGTCATCCGCCTGCGCGCGCCGCCTCCGGATGCTTCGGTGTCCAACGCCTTGCTGGACGCGCTGCGCGCCGTCGTGGGCCGTCCGTCCGCGGAGCCCCGTGTCCTGGCCGACGCGCTGGTCGCCCAGGCCCGTGAGGCACCGCTCGCGCTGCTGCTGGATGATGCACACCTCGCGGATCCGCAGAGCCTGGATGTGCTGGAGCGCGCCACGCTCGATGGAAACCGAGCGCCCCTGTGGATCGTCGTCGCCGGACGTCCCTCGCTGCTGGGCCTGCGTCCCCACCTGGGCGAACGCAGCGCGCACCCTTCACACCATCCGCTGCCGCCGCTGCCGCCGGAGGCCAGCCGCGCCGTGCTGCTCCACCTGCTGCGCCCCGCGGAGCACATCCCCGAGCCCGTGCTCGCGCGCCTGGAACAACTGGCGCAGGGCGTGCCCCTGTCCCTCGTCGAGCTGGCACGCGCGCTCCGCGCCGCCGGGGCCCTGCGCTCGGCGCCGGGCGGCGGGTGGTACGTCGCCCCGGACGCGCTGCTGGACGTCTCCGTCACGCCGCTGTTCGAACGGCTCGCCCCGCGCGCGCTCGCGGGCCTCCCGGA
>JAFADT010000937.1 GCA_023424585.1 Pseudomonadota bacterium | reverse complement strand
CGGCGGAGTCGATGACGGGCTCGCCCCAGCGCAGCGCGCCCGCCGCCACCGCCGCGTGGCCCGCTCTCGCGTCGTGGCGGACCTTCAGCCGCTCCAGGTCCGCGCGGGCGTAGCGGTTCTCCTTCGTCCCCTGCACCGGCACGCACCGCACCAGCCCCCGGCTCACGTAGGTGTAGAGCGTCGCGCGCTTCACGCCGAGCAGCGCCGCCGCCTCGCGCGCCGACACCAGGGCCTCCTCCCGCTCAGGTTGATGGTCGAATCGAGATTGAGAGCGTCCACCCCGGCGTCTATCCATGCTCCACCCGCCTCCTGGAAGGAGAGTGTCGGCGCGGCACGGAGCCGCTGTCGACGTGTCTTTCCTCATGGACGCGTGGAGCCCCAGACACGGGAGGACATGCCATGCAGGTGGACTTTGGCCGCACGTCGGAGGACTACGCCCGGCACCGCGCCGGCTTCCCGGAGGCCTTCTTCGAGCGGCTCCTTCGCGAAGGCATCTTCCAGCCCGGACAGCGCGTCCTCGACCTGGGGGCGGGCACGGGCACGCTCGCGCGGGGGCTGGCGAGGCGAGGGGGCGTCGTCACGGCGCTCGACCTCTCGGAGTCCATGCTGGACTCGGCCCGGCGGCTCTCCGCCGAGGAGGGGCTGTCCATCGACTTCCGGGTGGCGCCCGCGGAGCGGACCGGCCTGCCCCCGGAGTCCTTCGGGCTCGTCACCGCGGGCACGTGCTGGCACTGGTTCGACCGCGCCGCCGCGGCCCGGGAGGCCTGGCGGGTGCTGGCGCCGGGAGGACGGCTGGTCATCGCGCACTTCGACTGGCTGCCTCTGCCGGGCAACATCGTGCAGGTCGTCCACACCCTCATCGACACCTTCAATCCCTCTCAGGTCGCGCCCTATGTCGAGTTCGGGCACGACGCCGGGGTCTATCCCCGCTGGTTCCAGGATGCCGCCACGGCGGGCTTCACCCGCCTGGAGTCCTTCACCTTCGACGCCGTCGTCCACTACTCCCGCGAGGCCTGGATGGGGCGGGTGCGCGCCAGCGCCAAGGTGGGGCCGGTGCTCTCTCCGGAGGAGGCCGCCCGCTTCGACGTCGCGCACGCGAGGCTGCTCGATGAGCGCTTCCCGGACGCGCCGTTCGCCGTGCCCCACCGCGTGTTCGCCCTGGTGGCCACGCGCTGAAAGACAGCGGGTGACAGAAGGGAAGCCCCCCGGTGTTCGAGCCCTCAGCACCCGCTTTGCTGGAGGCCAGAGACCATGGGCATCACACTGGACCGTCGCTCCCTCATCCAAGCCAGCCTGGGGCTGACCGGGGGGCTCGCGCTCCTCCGGGGCGCTCCCGCCGTGGCGAGCACCACGCCCTCCACGGCCGCCGTGGAGGAGCCCCGGCCCTGGTGGGAGCTGGGGCTGATGGCGGACCCCATCATGGAGAGCCAGCTCCTGCACTTCCTGGCCGCGACCTACAGCGCCCAGGCGGACATCGGCGAGGTGCTGGACACCGCGACCCGCATCGTCGCGGGGGATGACTGGAGCTGGCCCAATGAGTGGGTCCGCACCGCCGACCGCATCCGCGCCATGGGGGACGCGAGCCTGTCGCGCCGCCACGGCATCAGCGCGGGCAACGCCTACCTGCGCGCGGCCAACTACTACCGCGCCGCGCTCATCCACCACCCCGAGCCCACCCACCCGGGCGTGGTCGCCATCGGGCGCAAGGCGGTGGACGCCTACAACAAGGCGCTCCCGCTGCTGAAGATTCCGGGCACCCCCGTGCGCATCCCCTACGAGCGCACCACGCTGCCCGGCTACTTCTTCCGTGCCCCGAGCGTCCGGGGCGTCGCGCCGCTGCTCATCTTCCAGCAGGGCCGCGACGCGTGGCCGGAGGAGTCCAAGTACGTCATCGACGCGGCGCTCGCGCGGGGCTACCACTGCCTCATCGTGCACGCGCCCGGCCAGGGCATGGCCATCCGCGAGCAGGGGCTGCCCTTCCGCCATGACTGGGAGCAGGTCATCCGGCCGGTGGTGGACTTCGCGCTGTGCATCGCGGGCGTGGACTCGCGGCGCATCGCGCTCCTGGGGTGGAGCATGGGCGGCGCGCTGGTGCCGCGCGCGGCCGCGTTCGAGCGGCGCATCAAGCTCCTCATCCCCAACCCCGGCGTCCTCAACTGGGGCGACTCCTCCTTCGAGCAGTTCAACACCTACTTCCCGGAGCTGATGCCGCTCCTGGACAGCGACCCCCAGGCTTTCGACGCGGCCATGCTCCAGTTGATGGGGCAGGTGTTCCTCTACCGCTGGTACATGCGGGACGCGATGTTCAAGCACGGCGTGAGCACGCCGTCCGCGCTGCTCTTCGAGCTGCGCCGGTACAACAACGAGCCCATCGTCCACCGCATCCGCTGCCGCACGCTGGTGATGGACGGCACGGCCGAGGCCTTCTCGCAGGGGCAGGCCCGGCTGCTCTTCGACGCGCTGGAGTGCCCGAAGGACTACATGCTCTTCACCACCGCGGACACGGGGCTCCTGCACTGCCAGGAGGGCGCGCAGGCCGTGGCGAACCACCGGATGTTCGACTGGCTGGACGAGTACCTCTGAGGCTCAGTCCAGCACGCCGCTGGGCTCACCGGACAGCGCGAACTCCGCCTCTTCCAGGGTGGAGAACGCCCGGCCGTGACGCTTCAGGTAGGAGGTGAGGCGGCTGGCCAGCCCATCACCCATCATCACGGCGTCCCGCACGAGCGCGCCGTCGCGGGGCATGCGCGTCCAGTGCTGGAGCTCGCCGGCCACCAGCGCATAGGTGCCTCCGAGGAGCGCATCGTGATCGAGGATGTGTCTCACCGCCGCGGCCTCGCGCTGCTGGGCCTGCGTCTCCCGGGCCCGGCGCCGGCGCTCCGCCCCGCGAGGGGCGCGCCGCTTCATCGCGGGCCGCCGCCCAGCACGACGCGGAAGACGGCCTCCACC
>JAFADT010000764.1 GCA_023424585.1 Pseudomonadota bacterium | reverse complement strand
TGCGACGCCTGTCCCTGGCCTCCCTGCTCCTCGTGTCTCCGTCCGTCCTCGCCGCCGCGCCCGCCGCGCCCGGCTACGCCCAGGCGGAGGCCTGGCTGGAGAAGGAGGCGCGCCCGGACCACTTCGTGCCCCTCAACCTGCTGGACGGCCGGGACACCACCGCCTGGTGCGTGGAGGGGGAGAAGCCCGCCCCCGTCTTCATCGGCTTCAAGGAGCCCGTCACGCTGGACGAGGTGCGCGTCTACACGGGCGACGGCACGTCCCGGGACGCCTTCAAGGCCAAGGGCCGCGTGCGCAAGTTCACCCTCACCAGCGTGGACGCGTCCCGCAGCGTCACCGTGCAGGACAAGCGCGGCCTCCAGGCCGTCCCCCTGTCCCAGCCGCTCTTCGGCGCGCGCTTCATCCTGGAGATCGCGGACCGCTTCCCGGGCGCCCGGGAGGACGGCCCGGTGTGCCTCACCGACCTCGTCCTCTACTCGGGCGGAAAGCCCCTCAACGGCCCCCTGCTGGCCACCCGGTACAAGTACGACGCGCGCGTGGCGCCGCTCGTGGGCACCTGGTTCGGCGGCCACGAGGGCGCCCCCGAGCGCTTCCTGTCCTTCTTCGTGGACGGCACCTGGCGCTTCTCGCTGGAGCCCCTGGAGACGCCCGAGCCCACCACCGTCGTCACCGGCACCTACACCGTGTCCGGCAACAAGGTGACGTTGGACATCCCCAAGAAGGGCAAGGTGGCGGTCCGCTTCGAGCGGACCCCCGCTGGCCAGGGGCCGAGGGCGGCCGCCGGGCTGTCGCTGGACGGGGCGCTCCCCGAGGAGTGGGGGAGCACCTTCCGCAGCCTGCCGTGAGGGCGCCCGGGCGCCAGGACGGGCCCGGGCCTTCGCGGCCTAGATGGCGGCCTTGGCCTTCCGCTTCGCGTCGAAGTTGCGGAAGAAGGTGACGATCCCCTGCTCGGCGGCCTTGGCGTCCGCGGCGTCGGCGAACTCCGACTCCAGGAAGATGCCGCCGCACGACTCGCAGGTGTCGTAGTGCAGGGGGTGCTGCCGGTCGCCGCCATCGATGCGCACGAAGTCCACCTGGCAGTCCGGGCACTGCCCTGTCAGGGCCTCCGTGTCGACCTTGCCCCCGAGCTGCTCCAGACCGGGCAGGTTGTTGTGAAGGAGGATGCGGCGCAGGTCCGAGACATCGATCCACAGGCCTCCGCAGTCTCCACACTTCCGCAACGTCTCGTGATCTCCTTCGAGATCAGTCATCTCGACGCTGCAACCGGGGCAATTCATGGGGCGGCTCGTTCTCCTGAAAGGGGGAGCAACGGGTGCTCCCCAGTGAATGGAGAATGATAAGTCGCCCAAAAATTGGGATGCAACCCGTGCGGCCGCTTCTGTTGGCAACGTGCCGTCAGCCGGCCCCCAGGGCTCAGGCCCGCCCCTTCACGCGGCGGATGTCCGCCCCCAGGCCCCGCAGCTTGCGCTCCAGCCGCTCGTACCCGCGGTCCAGGTGGTAGACGCGGCTGACCTCCGTCTGCCCGTCGGCCACCAGGCCCGCCAGGATGAGCGACGCGCTGGCGCGCAGGTCGGTGGCCATCACCGGCGCACCGCTGAGCATCTTCACGCCCTTCACCACCGCCGTGTGCCCCTGGATGGTGATGTCCGCGCCCAGCCGGTGCAGCTCCGGCACGTGCATGAAGCGGTTCTCGAAGATGTTCTCGCTGATGACGGACGTGCCGTGGCTCACCGTCATCAGCGCCATCAACTGCGCCTGCATGTCCGTGGGGAAGCCCGGGTGCTCCGTGGTGGTGATGTTCACGGACTGGAGGGACCTGGGCGCCTTGCAGCGGATGCCGCCGTCCTCCGCCGTGAGGGTGCAGCCCGCCTCGCGCAGCTTGTCCATCACCGCGTCCAGGTGCTCCGGCCGCGCGTGCTTCACCAGCACGTTGCCCCCGCTGATGGCCGCCGCGACGAGCAGCGTCCCCGCCTCGATGCGGTCCGGCAGGATGGCGTGGTCCACCGGGTCGAGCGAGTCCACGCCCTCGATGGTGATGACGGACGTGCCCGCCCCCTCCACCTTCGCGCCCATCTTGTTGAGCACGCGCGCCAGCTCCTCCACCTCCGGCTCGCGCGCGCAGTTCTCCATCACCGTGCGGCCCTTCGCGAGCACCGCCGCCATCATCACGTTCTCCGTGCCGGTGACCGTGATGACGTCGAAGTTCACCATGCCGCCCTTGAGCTGCTTCGCCCGGGCCTCCACGTAGCCCTCCGTCAGGTGGATGTCCGCGCCCAGCGCCTTCAGGCCCTTCAGGTGCTGATCGATGGGCCGCGCGCCGATGGCGCACCCGCCCGGCATGGACACGCGCGCCCGGCCGAAGCGCGCGACGAGCGGCCCCAGCACCAGGACGCTCGCGCGCATGGTCTTCACCAGCTCGTAGGGGGCCTCCGGGGTGATGTCCCCCGCGATGCCGATTTCACACGTGTCCGCCTTCTTGCCGGTGAGCCGCGCGGCCTCGCAGCCCATGGTGCGCAGCACCTCCAGCATGGTGGCCACGTCCGCCAGGTCCGGCACGTTGCGGAAGGTGTTGGTGCCGTTCGCCAGCAGGGCGGAGGCCAGGATGGGCAGCGCCGCGTTCTTCGCGCCGGAGACCTCCACCTCGCCGTGCAGCGGGGTGCCACCCTTCATGACGATCTTGTCCATGTCTTTGCGTGCCTTCTTTGCGTGCGGCCCCGAAGCCGCGCGTGCCGTGGCTGTCAGGCCGCGGGCTGTGTCCCGAACGCCATGCGCTCACGCCGCTCCAGGTCCTTCTCCACGCGCGCGTCGGCGTATCCCGCGGCCCGCAGGAGCTCCAGGACGGCGCTGCCCTGGGTCTCACCCATCTCCAGTGCAAGCAGTCCGCCAGGCTCCAGCACCCGGCGGGCGCCCTGGATCACGCGCCGCAAGGCGGCCAGCCCGTCCGGCCCGCCATCCAGCGCCAGCCGGGGCTCGCGCCGCACCTCGGCGGACAGCCCGGCGATGTCGCCGGTGTCGATGTACGGCGGGTTCGACACCACCACCCCGAACGTCGCGTCCGGGGGCAGGGGCGCGAACAGGTCTCCCTCCAGCACGCTCACGCGGTCCGCCACGCCCAGGGCCTGCGCGTTCTCACGCGCCAGCGCGCACGCGTCCCGGGACAGGTCCGTGGCCAGCACCGTCGCCTGGGGCCGCTCGGCCGCCACGCTGATGGCGATGCAGCCCGAGCCCGTGCACACGTCCAGCACGCGGCCGGGCGCGTCCCTGGGCACCACGCGCAGCACCGCCTCCACCAGCAGCTCCGTCTCCGGACGGGGGATGAGCACGCGCGCGTCCACCTTGAACGCGCGGTTGTAGAACTCCTTGGTGCCCGTCAGGTAGCTGGTGGGCTCGCCCGCCATGCGGCGCTCGATGAGCGCCTTGAACGAGGCCAGCTCGTCCCTGGACAGCGGCCGGTCCAGGTCCACGTACAGGCGCACCCGGCCCGTCTTGAGCACGTGCGCGAGGAGGATCTCCGCGGTGAGCCGCGGGGCGTCCACCTGGCGCTTCTCGAAGTGCTGCGTCGTCCAGGTG